>JAUXDF010000016.1 GCA_030618505.1 Spongiibacteraceae bacterium
ATTGATTTTGTTGGCGGCGAAGGTGGCGTTTCTGGCTTATCAGTGGTGTTAAATAGCCCGGCACATGATCGTGCGATTCTCGTTTACAAAGGCACCAATAATACCTTGACACCAGAGGAGGTAAAACCTTTTACCACTCGCTGGATTTATCTGTCCAGCATGATGGGAGAAAGCCTTGATACCGCTCAAAAGGTTATCTGCCAGCACGATTGCCAGCTCGCATTCAACCCGAGTAATTATCAGGCCGAGAAAGGTCATCAGGCGCTAAAAGGCATTATTGATCATGTTGACTTTTTGATCATGAATCGGGAAGAGGTTAATAAGCTATTTGGGCTCGATCACACCCTTGGGCTTCCCGTGCTTGAGCTGTTTAAATTACTCCGAAAATTGCCACCGACACTGTTTGCAATAACCGATGGCTCAGAGGGTTCCTACATTTATGACCGCAAGGTTGTTTATCATGCGAAACCATCGGAAGGTTTGCAAATTAAGGAAACAACCGGTGCTGGAGATGCCTTTGCTTCCACTTTCACAGCCGCTCTTGCTTATGATTTGGATATCCTGCAAGCTATCCGCTGGGCGGTGACTAATGCTGAATCAGTATTGATGTTTCGCGGTGCCAAAGAGAAGTTATTGTCGCGCAGTGAGCTGTTAACTCAAGTTAAAACAAACACCTCCAGTATTGACATAATTTTTAATGAGAGCGAGCTAAAAGGCAATTAAGGGTGCTAGCTAGTGCCCATCCAGAAATTAAACAAAGAGGATAAGGCCAGCACCAATCTTGCGACTTAAAGGCCTTGAAAAGGCCTAGGAGCTAGATTGGTGTTGGCCATGACCGGACTTAATTATCGAAAACCACCAGTTTCTGGATAGACACTAGCTAGAGAGTAAAAAAATTGCAATTTGTTGTATCATCGGTTTTTTAATTTGGAGTTATTGGTAAATGAGTTCCAAGATCATTGAAGTGTTAATTGCACAGCCCATTCCTAATGCGCCTGCCGGTTTACAAAGTGATATTATCACAGCCTGGGTTCAGGCTGATGCGATGTTAGACGATGTAACATTTAAGGTTGAAGATCCATTCGATGATAAACTCGATGTCTACCGCTTATCTATGGATTTGGGGCAGGTAATAGAAGTGCTGGAGCATGCCACAGAACACGAAGGTGGCTTTACCAAATATCGACAATTGATGCGACAAGGCTCTGCCTCGATAAACAGCGTAACTATTAAAATTGAGCTTACAGTACAAGCCGCTCCTGAAAATACCATCGCCTATTATCATGCTGCTGCGGTTGCTTTACAGCAGCTTTATCTTTCGCTGAACCTGGCGGTACCGGGCAGCTGTCAAATGGTAGATGCAAAATACCCCGGTGATGAGAGTGTCAGTTTTGATCCGCCCGTTCTTGAAGCAAGCCCGTTTATTGATGCTTATTTGAATAATATTGATTCCCAATGGCCTTCTCTTAATCGATTGAATGTTGCCGATGTGTGGAATTGGTTGAAGGCCTTGAAAACCAGTGAAACCGAAACGGCCATACTTCCCGTTAATAAAGTCTTATTTGGCTTGTTGGAGCTAGGCCAGTCTCAGGCCGGTTTGACCAACAAGGATGCATTGTTAGTTTGCCGCTTGTTAGAATTGCTTACCAATACCACTGAAGTCATTAATCAGTCACAGATAAGTGCGCGCATACTGCTTATTCTCGGCCATGTCAGCAAGGACGGTGATGCGATTCCTGAATTGTACAGACTCAAACAAGCACATGCTGCCGGTACGCGCCCATTCCATCGTCAAGTTTTCAAAATTCATGACTTTGAAGAGGAGCTCTTGCGACATTTGTGTGTTCATAACTCGCCTGTGGAGGAGGGGCTGGTTATAATTTTGGCTATTGTCCAAAAACTTTGCAGCAGTAACGGCGTAGGCTTTGATTTTGACGAAACTGTCTCAATGGTTTCCCGATAGTCATAGGTATTGCTTAACACATAAAGTGTCATTGCTCATCTTGTTGCATAAAGTGCATACTGTGAAAGTGAACACCGCGACAGGCAGCAATTTGCCAAGCAATGCCATTAACTTATCAACGATAAGCACCTTGTAGCCTGGATTGAGCTTGCGAAATCCGGGAATGGATCCAGTAATCCCCTTGATTTCGCAAGCTCAATCACGGCTACGGGCCTAAGAATATCCTTAAGTTAATGGCATTGATTTGCCAAGAGCCTCATAGCGGCTTTTCTGTAGGTCGGGATTTGTCCCAACCTACAAAAGGCGTGCAAATCAAATTCAGGCGTTTCTGGATGGGCACTAGCTAGCCTCAGAAGCCTAACTTAGTTTTTCCCTGCGATATAACGAGCGTTTACGTAACAACTCCAACAGAACTATCGCCAACCATGCATACAGTGTAACGGCTATAAACAAGCTCAGGCGACTGAACATTGCCGCGTATACGTCTTTACCGTCGGCACTGTCCTCAACCGCCGGCCCTAACATAATAAATAATGTTATCACCACATTAAGCCAAAAAGAGGCGGGGAATCGCGAGGGGATTAGCTGGTATATTTTGCATGAAAAATAGATACCAAAAAGCAAGGTCCACAAAAAGAACATCCATAAGTTGGTGGAAATTCCCAGCAAAGTCCAAAACAGGATAGCAAAACAGCCACCGAGAAATGTCGAACCGACTAGCTCGCGGCCAGCATTTTTCGCATTCACCAGAGAGCTTTGTTGAGCCAAGGTAACGGCCTTCATAATCATCGCCATATACATGGCTGGATTCGTTAATGCCAATAGGTAAACCGGCAAAACGATCAATACACTGCGCAGTGCTATCCAGTTAGATTGACTTGGAGACGTGCTTATTGTTGTATTTGCGGCTGGAGTGACGGAGTCTTCGGGAAAAAATGGGTAAAGCAACCACTGGCAGATAACGACAAGCGCAATGCCGATAACCAATGATTGAATAACCATAGTTGCAAGACTAAAACTCACCGTTCCGGCAGCTGAAATCATAGTGATGCCCAAGGTGAGCATGGCACCAATCAATCCCTTATTCATGTTGACGGTGAGATAAAAACTAAAGTACAGGCCAAGCATTACCACTAATATTGCCGTGAAAGGGAAATGAAGCAGTAAAGGAATTAGCAACAAGCCCAGCCCTGGCGCTATCACCACGACTAACAATAAGCCCAGTAAATTTTTAAAGCCCATGGGTGGGGCCGGGGTCGCGGTAAGCATCACCGCAAACATGGGTGCGATAAAGGGCATCGGCAGCTGCATCCCGTAGCCCAAAGCTAATGATAATGCTATGACACTACTTAAGCGAAATATTCGCCTTGCCTGAATGTGCATCTGAATTACTCCAAGTGCACATAGCTAGCGGGTTTCCTTATGGCCCCGTTAATATGCATAGGAGATCCAGCTCATCATCCGAATATAAACTTTACCAATAATTTTTAGCAGTCCGCTTTTGTCACTATAGGCGATAACTTCGGTTTGACCACCAATGCGAATAGAGTCTTTGAGCAGCTCATATTGGTCGGGATTAAATTTAATCATCACTGGAAATCGTTGCGACTGGCGCAACCAGTCGCGGCTATTGTCAATGGTGGGCAGATTACCCGCCGTCTGAGTTTGGCCGACGGCAACCCCCAAACCGATACTGTGTACTGCTCCTGAAAAAACCTGTCCTGGCAGCGCATCTACAATAATTTCAGTGGGAGTCCCGATACGCAGGTGGCCCAAATTATTTTCGGTAAATTCTGCGCTAATCCAAACATCATGGATGGCGATTAAGGTCATTATCGCACTGCCTGTTCCTGCAAACTGTCCGACATCGGCATGCAGGTCAGTAATAACCCCACGAGAGGATGCCTTTACCTTGGTGTTAGCAAGATCAAGGGCGGCTTTCTCCACGGCGCTCAATGCCGCCTTTAGCTGAGCATTATCTTCACCATCGCCACCTTTTTGCTCAATGGCTCGCTGGACTTCTGCTTTCGCAACCGCCACGCCTGCCTGTGCCTGCGCCATTGAAGCGCGAGAAATTTCCAAACGACGTACCGAGATGGTGCCGGAATCTTCGCGATACAATCGTTCCTGACGCTCAGCATCCTGTTCCGCTTTTATTTTATTAGCCTGTGCCGCACGCAGATTTGCTTTTGATGATTGGACACCAGCACCACTAGCGCTTATTTGTCGTTTAACATTTTCAAGATCGGAGCGAGCGCGTTTTAACACGATCTCATATTGTGCGGAATCAATTTCAAACAGTATTTGTCCTTCTGAAACTTCCTGGTTGTTTTTGACATGAACCCGAGTCACTACGCCAGCCACCTTGGGTGCAACACCAACAACAAAGCCCTGAATCCTGGCTTGACTGGTATAGGGAGTGTAGCGGTCGGATGACAAGTACCAAATCAAACTGAATAGAATGAGCAAAAGAAGGGCGCCAGTACCTTTTTTAACAGAGGTTGCGGCATTGGCTTCTTCACGTTTTTCTTCGTCTGAGGCTTGAATGGCATCAGTCGGTGGTGTTGTTTCACTCATGCTGTGAAACCTCTTTGTCAGATGGTTGAGAGGGCGGATGAGGAGAGGGTAGCGGTGCGCTCAGTAAATCGTCCCAATCGCTACGCTCACTCATGATTTCTCTCGTTTCCCTTGGGATCAGTTGTTCCGCAGACATCGCAACCCAACCACCACCCAAACCTTTGTAGAGGCTAATGACCGCGCTTATGTGGCTGCCACGGTTGATGAGTTGGCGCTCTGCCTGTGAAAACAATGCGCGCTGCGCATCCAGAACACGCTGAAAATCGGCATAACCCTCACGGTATCGTGTATTGGCGATATCCAGAGCGCGTTGTGCTGCTTTTGCGGATTCATCAATGAGAGCCTGTTGCTCGTCGGTTTTTAAAACGGCGTAAACCGCATCATCAATTTCCCGGGCAGCTTGCAACACTGACTCCTGATACTTCTCAATCACTTGCTGTAGGCGAGCATCCTGTACACGCACATTATTCTCAATGCGGCCATAGTCGAATATATTCCAGTGCAGCGCCGGACCGAGTATCAGATTGGTTTCATCCGAGCTCTCACTCAGGGAGCTGCCCGACCAACCCAGTGAGCCAATCAGTGAAACACTGGGATAATAATCTGCTTCAGCAATACCGATCTGGGCTGACTGAGTGGCGACTTGCCAGGCTGCAGCGCGTACATCCGGGCGTCGCATTAACAGTTGAGCAGGAATACTGTTAATGCTGTCCGATGAAGTGGCTGGCAGAGTATAGTCGCTGGAGGCGAGTTCCGGCACGTTACCGGGGGCTCGACCCAAAAGCGCAGCCAGGGCGTTGCGGGTTGTTACCTGGGTGATTTCCAATTGAGGAATGCTGGACAAGGTTGCCAGGTACTGTGATTTTGCTTGTTGCAGGTCGAGCTCGGAAGTTTCACCGCTCTTAAAAAGTTGTTGGGTTAGCTCATAGCTACGCTTTTGAATATCCGCATTTTTCCTGGCGATGGTTATACGAGCTTCGGTAATGCGGTAAGCAAAATACAGATCACTTAGCTGTGCGCTGACCAGCACCTGAATATCTGCCTGATTGGCTACCGAGCCAAAAAAGGCGGCATCAGCTGATTCAATACCGCGTTTAAACCGCCCCCAGAAATCCATTTCCCAGGCCATATTAAGCCCCGCCTGGTAAGTACCGTAACTCAGATTTTCCCCGCCTCCATGACTTTGGGTATTGACATAATTGACCGCGCCAGCGGCCTGCTGTACTTGCGGATAGAGACTGCTGCCAGCAATTCCCAACAAAGCACGGCTCTCAAAAATGCGCAGCCCGGCAATGCGAAGAGAAGGGTTATCTCGCCTTGCGGTATTAATCAGCTGATTTAAAATCGGGTCATTAAAGCGTTGCCACCAGAAACGTATATCAAGCTGATCCTGTGCTGCTTTTGTGTTCTCTTCCCCTGGTACGGACAATTCCCAGTCTTTCAGCCAGTCAACATCCGGTTCTTGGTAGTCCGGGCCCAGAGTGGTGCAGGCACTCAAAGCGGACATTATGAGAAACAATGCGTGACGGGCAAATAGTGTGGTATTTATTTTGGCCATTGTTTTTATAGATAGATCTATGAACCCGAGTGGCTCGTATCTTTCTCGTTGGCTTCTTTGTCTGCGTCAAAGTATATCCAGGCGATAATAAGCTCATAGCTGAGAGCCAAAATGACCGGGCCGATAAATAAACCGATGATACCGGAGTAGATCATGCCGCCAATGGCTCCGATCAAAATTACCGGCATCGGAATTGATAATCCTCGCCCAAGTAGCATGGGTTTCAGGAAGGCATCACTAACGCTGACAATAACACTCCAGACGGTAAAGATCGTTGCCGCCGTAGCGCTGTACTCTGAAAAAGCATAGACGCAGACAGGGCCTAGAATAAGAATGGGCGGCAGCTGAATAATTGCTACGATCAATATTAATAAAGCCAATAAACCTGCGCCAGGAACTCCCAGCAAATACAGCCCAATACCCGCCATTATTGATTGGATAAGCGCCACACCAAGTACACCCTTGGCGACACTACTGATGGTCTGACTGGCCAGATGAGTAAATCCTTCACCCTTTTTTCCAGCTACCCGGATCAGCAGAGTATTGGAAAATGAGGCGCAGGCTGAAGCATTATTAAGCAACACGCCCGCGATAATAATAGAAACGGCATATTGCAGCACGCCAAAACCGGCACCGGTAATGGTACTAAAAAATGAGCTGGCGACTATTTTAACTTGCTCTTGGTGCTCGACCAGTGTTTCTTGCAAGTTCTGTGATGCTTCCAGCCACAGAGCGTGAGTTCTTTCGCCTATCACAGGCCAGTCTTTGACTTTGTCATTAGGGGGAGGAATTTCCAGCGTACCGGCACTCCATTTTTCGTTCAATATCGAAAAAGAATCGGTAACACTGGTGGCGAGTTGAATTGCCGGAGCCAGTAGCACAGTTAACATCAACAAGGTAAATATTACCGAGGTCGTTTTATCTTTATTGCCCAATTTGGCTCTCAACTGGAGGTAGGCCGGATAGATCGCCACGGCGATAACCACGGCCCAGATAATCGGGCTAATAAAGGGTTGTACGATATTAAATGCCCAACTTAACAGAAAGACCAATAACATGACCCGGACAATAACGCTGATGGTAATCTGACTGATCTGGTCGAGTTGCTTGGGGTTCTCTGTTTTCATCTTCGCTTTCCTTACGATGAACGATATTTCGGCTGATTTAAGTAGCGCAAAAGTATCGAGGTTAATTATCTGCGACGGTTAAACGGGCACCGTGCGGTACCGATAAAGAGTTACTATGGATGCGAATCATCATAACTTAATATTCAGTGAATTCAATATTTTGATAAATCTCTAGTGATTACATGCTCAGTTAATGCTGGTTAGTGTTTCTAGTGACTCTAGAGTCAACCTTTTCCTAATCTGAACCTAAGACGGCAATCAACACCATCGAATGTATACCTGCAGTTCATGACTAATATTTAATGGAATTTGTAGCTGTGAATCGAGCGAATTGTATGGATATTGCTCAAGTCGGCTTTTAAATATTTTTAGATATATTAAAATACGCACTTTTATAAGTGTTAATAAGATGCAACATTTTTACAAAGGAGAAGGTGAATGAGTATTACGACCGGTAATTTTGGATTCACTATCGTTACAAAATTTGGAAAATTTCAAAAGTTCAAATCCTTATGTTTGATTATCGCAGTACTTGTCAGTTCTGTGTCCATGACAGGCTGCTCATCGGCAAAAGGCACGGATATTGCGCCGCGAGATGAAATTTTAGACACATTGCGTGCTGATGGCTTTGTTTTTAATAAATTCGTCATCTCTACTGTGTATGGAGAAAATCAAAATCAAGTGATCGTGAGCGGGCAACTTGCACGAAAGACTGCCGATAACACCCATGTTACTGACGGAGTTAAGCTGACTCAGCACAGGAAAATCGTCGTTGAAAACGCGAGTGGAGCCTGGGAGATAAAATCGGCACCGCAGATCCATCGTGAGCAATTTACTTCACGTCAGCGCTGGTAAAATTTTAGGTTACTTTATTCAGCATAATGAACTAAATACTCTGGACTCACCATCTTCGTCATCCCCGAAGTGTTTTGTCGGGGATCCAGAGTTTCGCAAACTGGATTCCGGCTAAAAGACTGCCGGAATGACGAACTTTGTGCCTTTGTTGAATATAAGTTACAAATTTAATAACAATGTCTTGTCTGTTCGTGACGACACAAGCAATGACTCTATAAAAAGTGGTTAATTATTATGCAAGGTGATATTTCTTCATTAAATCCGACCTACGGATATTCGCTTGAGCAACCCAATCGAGGTAAATGGGCTTTCTACATTACTCTTTTGGGAACGCTGGGCATTCCTCTTTACATGTTTGGTGCTCAATTTCTCTATGGTTCCGAGCAAATGCAAGTCTGGTGGGAGTCGGCAAAGACCGCGCCAATGACTCAGCCGCAGGTGTTGGCAGGTTTTTGGATGACCATGTTAGGCATCTTTGTTGTCATTTGGCATTCATGTGTTGTCAAAGGCTGGGCACGAACGGCGCTGTGTTTATTTGTAGGCTTTTTTATCGCTTGGTTTTTCGAGTTTTTGGGAACCAATTTTGAAGGCGGCGGAATTTTTGGGCCGTATCATTACAGTGATACTTTATTGTATCAGCATATTTACGGTGTTCCCGCGATGATTGCCTTTGGATGGGAAATAATGGCCTATCCGGCGTTTTATCTGGTTCTGTATCTTTTGCCTAGCGAGCAAATGGGCCAGCCTACATCTTTGTCTAAAAGAATTGTAAACAATGCACTCATTTCAACTCTCGGCGGCTTGTTTTGTGTCGCACTCGATCTTATTGTTGATCCCATTTCGGTGGAAACGGGTTATTTTACCTGGCATGTAAATGGCGGCATCTATCCGTGGCTCGAAGGCGCGGGTGAACCTATTACCAACTTTCTCGGGTGGTGGGTCTGTGGATTCACTATGATGTTCTTCTGGTGTTTTATTCTTCAGACAACACCGTCAAAACGCCACGTGCGTTCAAAGTATCTGGATATCTATATCCCCTTGGCTTTGTATGCCACATGGTTTACCAATTACATGTCTCAAGAAGTGCTAATGCAGCAACGAGATGATGTCATCATGTTTGGATTGTTTGGCCCAGGGGGAATAATTCTCATTCTTGTGGTGAAACTCCTGTTGGAAAAACAAGGACATCAGCCGCATCCTGTAGGGCATGCGATTTCCAAAGAAGCGCTGGGTAAACGTACGACTTAGGTTTGACTTTGTAAGAAGAAAATATTTATTGCAACTATTCAGCAAAGGCACAAAGTTCGTCATTCCGGCAGTCTTTTAGCCGGAATCCAGTTTGCGGAACTCTGGGTCCCCGACAAAACACTTCGGGGATGACGAAGACGGTGGCTCAAAGTGTTTTTTCATTATGCTGAATAGCTACTATTTATTGTATTAGGCCTTACGTTGGACTGGCGAAAAGTTTATTGCTTGAAGATATGCTAGTCGATTAGTTTTAAGCCAGAAGGGAGCGCTTCACCAAAGACACGCTTGCTTTCCGCTTCGCTCAGCTCTTTAACTTCACTGACCATTTCCAGCCAGCTATCGGGGGCTTTGCTACTGCGTAGTTTTTTTATGATCTCTTCCCTGTCTTGTTCTTCAAGATCGCGGCTGCGATCCCCACTCATTCTGGCCATCATAACGGTAGCAAAGGCAATGTGTAGGTTTTTCTTCCAGTCTGCTTTTAGCAGTTGGGGTAACCAGGCCGTTACCGTGCTCTGCGGAACTACATTGTGTGCACTACCGTGAAAAGGGACTCGGGAGGCGATCCGTCCTAAGGCCCACCAACTGGTTTGGGTTTCGCTATTTTTTTCAAGGCGTTTGAGTAGCCACTTGCCCAGCTCAATTTTTGTTTCAACCGGTAAACGCTCCAGCGAGGCAACAAGGCGCACCATGTCTTCGTAGGATTTGTATTTTAGTTCGCTTTGCAGTTTGCGGTTACGAAGTGCTTGGGGCTCGATGTATTTGCGCAGATCCTTATAAATGGTTTCTTGCTGCTGCTGATTTAAACCGCCAGCGATACGTCGCCAGAATGTCCACCAGTCACTCCATGAAGCGTTTTCTTGGTTAAACTGCAAACCCTGCTTGTAGATAGGCCAAATCTGCTCGCAACGCCACTCATCCAGAGGGTGCCCAAAGCCGGGGCGCATGGCATAGCCTGCCAGGTTAAACCAGATGCGCTCATGGGGCATAGAGCGACGGCGCCTTTTTAGACCATCCTGTAGCTCATCATATAAAGCGCGAAGAAGATCGGTATCCCAGGTCTCTCTTTTGCCGAGCAACTTTTCCAGATCATTACGCAGTTGCTTAACAGACTTTGGATCAGCGTCCTTTTTCTTTTGTCCGTAGGCATCACCTATTTTATCCTGAGCATCGCCGAAGCGGGCGGGCAGGGAGTGTTGTTGACCCGCATTGTTTTGCTGAGAAAGTTCTTTTCTAATTTCAAATTCTACGTTCCAGCGCTTGTCAGGGTTTACGGTGCTTTCACACTGCAGTTGGAGCGTACCCACTTCTGTGAGTGTGGTAACCAGAGAAACGCCTACTTCGTTTTTATCGCCATCTGCTTTTTCAAGCGCTGCGATAAGCGGAGGCAGGGAAATAAAACTGTCGTTATCGAGTGCCTGAAGATCACCGAGTTGATGACTGCTGTCTGCGGTGGAGGAGAGCAAATGAAACTGTACGGGCTGACCTAAGCGTAGAGAAAATTTGCGAGAGCTGAGGTGCATCTCCTGGCTTTCTTCCGTGCCTTTAGGCAGCAGACAGATGCCTTGCTGATCGGCATTGTCAGATGAGCCATCAAGTCGTAGGAAATAACTGCGGGCGGAGCCTCCGCCAATTTTTAATTGCGCACCGTGTCTTGCCATACTGTAAGCGACCGCGCCGTGGGCAACGGCTAGATCAGGGTGAGAATTTTCGAGTTGTGTGACAGCTTCGTTGTGCCCCCAGCTGGACAAAACCGCTAGCGCTCTTTGAGTAAGTGCAGGGCTATTAAATACACCACCATTAAATAATACCGCATCGGGAACGGCAGGCTGATCTTCGCTGATGTTGGGTAACGCTGCTCGACAAGCCTGATGGTGTTGAGCGATAAACTCGGCAAGGTGTTTGCTAACGGCTGGGTCCGCCGCGTAGGGAAGGCCAAACTCAAGCACTGCGCTTTGGCGTTTGCTGGGCCGTTCGGAAAAATCAATAGCAGGGAAAAAACCATCCAGCGCCAAAGCCCTGACTTCTTCACGGCTGAGTACGCAGCTTTTTGCGCCGCCAATTAGGCGAGAGCCACTGCCCAACACCGTCACTTTTACCTTCTCTGGTGGCGCCTCTGCCAACAGTGCTTCTTTCGCCTTGCGGGTTTGTTGAATAAGCTGCGATAAGTTGGCCGCATTTAAGCGTTTGCCACCTTTGACGATACGTTGTTCGGCTATGTGAGCGAGCGCCAGATCAATATTATCGCCACCTAGCATTAAGTGATCGCCCACGCCTACACGGGTGAGTGAGAGTTCGTTTTGTTTATCTGAGCCAACTTTAATCAGGCTTAGGTCGGTGGTGCCACCGCCCACATCACAGACCAGCAGCAGATTAATATCTTTAAGCAATTTTTTTGCGGAGGCTTTATTGCCGGGCAGCGTATTTTTGGCATGCCAGTCATAGCAAACCGCTTGGGGTTCTTCGAGAAGCAGGATTTTATTCAAGCCTGCCATGGCGGCGGCATCAACCGTCAGTGAGCGCGCTACTTCATCAAAGGATGCAGGGACGGTCACAACCACTTCCTGATCTTCCAGCAAGTGGTCTGGGTGTTGGTGATTCCAGGCTTGGCACACGTGACTGAGATAGCTCGCGCTAGCCAAAACTGGCGATACCTTCTCCACGCCTTCGGCTGCTGCCCAGGGTAAAATGGCCGCACTACGATCGACCTGCGGGTGAGACAACCAGCTCTTTGCGCTGCTAACTAAGCGGCCATCCACCTTTGAACCAAGCTCTCTTGCCCACTGACCAACAACGACTTGATTAAGCTCTCCACTGAGGGCTGGTTTTGACCAAGGCAGCAGTAAATCTGCCTCTTCAATTTCACCTTGTGTTGGGTGATAACGGAAGGAGGGTAGCAAGGCTTTTTTGGCGACTTCACCGGGGGCTACTAGCTGCTCAATTTCAAAGAGATTGATTGGTGCAGACTCAAGGCCGTCACTGGTATCAGCATAGGCGACCACGGTGTGGGTGGTGCCCAGATCAATGCCAACCAGATAGCGTGGTGTGCCTTGAGAGGCGGCATCCGCTGCAGATCGGGTTTTGGCGGAGGATGTAGAAGGAGCGCTCATAGTGATTTACTGATCTCGTACTTCTAGTTCGATTTGCCAGCGCTCTTCGCCTTCTCGGGGAATGGCCTCTAAACGCAGGGTGCCCACTTCGGTGACTCGGGCAGCCAGTTTTACGGGCACAACTTCGCCGGCGCTTCTGCCTTCCAGCGGCAGGGTAGCCTGTATTTCTGGTAACTCTTCCAGTTCTTCAGGTTCCCAGAAATCGAGCAGAGTACCTACTTGATCATCACGCCGGGTGGTGGAGCCATAAAAGCGAAACTTCACTGGCTCTCCAACAACAAGGCCGAATTCTCGATTGTTTACCGTGCTCTCGCTTCCTTCTTCCATGCCAAAGGGGGCGAGGCAGAGTGCCTCAACGGGAGGCGCCATACCAGGAATGGCGGGCATGGCACTTTCCACGCCAATATAATAAGCACTGGCAAGGCCGCCGCGAATTCTAACACCTTTGCCTTGGCGAACGTGACCATAGTAGGAGGCGCCGTTGGCAACCGCTAGATCTAGATCAAGCCCTTCCAGTAATTTAGCTTGAGGCGCATCGGCTTGTTCGAGCCAGGCGTTTATAGTGCTAAGAATACGTTCGGCAATAACCGGTGCTTTAAGCACGCCGCCATTAAACAGCACGGCGGTGGGTTTGATAAAGTCGCTCAAGTTGTCGCCAAATAAAGCACTGGCAGCGCTTTGTTGCTTACACAAAAATGCCGCGAGGTGGCGAGGCACCGCAGCGTCCTGAGCGTAGGGTAGACCCATTTGGGTTAAGGCACTGCGTTGCTGCTGAACGGGATGGTCTTCGATAGAAACCTCAGGGAAAAAGCCCTCAACAATCGTCTGGTTGACCTCAGCGCGAGTGAGTTCAGTGCGCAGGGTGCTTCCCAGTAGCTTGGAGCCCCGGCTTGGCACAACGATAGGCACGGCATTAATGTCAGAATCCATCAGCAGTGCTTCTTTGGCATCTCTGCAGGCATGGGTAATCGCTTGTATCTGCCAGGGTTGGAGCTTTTTTCCTTCCTGGGTTAATTTGGCATTAATACGGAAGGCCAGTGCCAGGTCCATATTGTCACCGCCCAATAGAATATGATCACCGACTGCAACACGCTGAAGCGTCAGATTACCCGCTTCTTCAGTTACTGCGACCAGTGATAAATCAGTGGTTCCACCACCGATATCAACTACCAGCACTATGTCGCCAACGCTAAGCTGTTGACGCCAGTTATCACCGCGATTTTTGATCCAGCTATAGAGGGCTGCCTGGGGTTCTTCCAGTAGGGTGATATGTTCAAAGCCAATACTCTCGGCGGCTTCGGCGGTGAGTTCCCGAGCGGCTGGGTCAAAGGATGCTGGAATGGTGATAGTGACATCCTGATCGATTAGTGGTGTTGCCGGAAAACGGTGATCCCAGGCATCACGCAAATGCGAGAGATAATGATAGGTCGCCTCGATCGGCGAAACTTTGCTGACTTCATCAGGGCTGTTGAGGGGTAGAAACTCCGAATGACGATCAACACCACTGTGGCATAGCCAGCTTTTGGCGCTGCTAACTAAGCGGATTGGAGTTTTGCTGCCTAAGGTGCGGGCCATGACACCGACAATAACATCGGGCTGCGCACTCCACGGTAGTGCTATATCGCCATCAGCCAGCTCTGATTCATGGGCCTGATATAGGAAGGAGGGCAGTTGTAAGTGCTCTTCAATTTGGCCCGGGCTAGTGAGTTGGGGGATGGGAAGCACTTCATGAACCAGGTTGGCTTCATCACTGAACAAATCCACATAGGAGAGTACGCAGTGTGTGGTGCCCAGGTCGATACCGACCGAATAACGACAGCCTTGAGTGTCGGCGCTCAACGAACTCATAATTCTACCTCGGCGGCGGCGATGACCTTAGCATCGTGGCCTTCTGCCAGTTTAGGCAGTTTAACCTGAGTAGCTTTCCAGCCTCGATGAATCAGCGTGCCGGTAAAGGGAGCCTGGCCGACGACATTACCGGTAAGCCGTACTTCTGTGGCATTAAAGCCTTCAGCAAGAGTAATACGAGATTCCTCTTCCTCTTCGCGCACTGGCGCCAGGGTGAAGTATTCTTTAAGCACTTTTTGGCCACCCTCATGCACAACCCTGGCTGCAGCGCCTATGTCTGCATCGGCGTAGTCTCCAAGGTCTTCGTTTAAGAAATCTACCAAGCGCGCTTCCTGTTGCAGTAGTGTTAAAAGCTGCAGGGCTGCGTCAGGGTTGGCATCCTTTAATTTGGCAGGCGCTTTGGGCGCGGGAACCTCCGTGTCTGGTTTTGCCGTTTGACTGGTGAGTGTTTCTTTAGGGGCACTCTTTTTGGTGATAAATAAAATAAAAAACAGTAGTGCAAGAATGGCCAAACCAAAGTGTCCAGCATCCAGGCTGGTAGGCATGGCAGTCAGATCGATATTCATAGGGGAGGTTCTCTAATGGATTGTCTTAACTGCGCCTATTATCGCATTATTTTGCCATTAGTGTGTGATGCTGGAGCAATTGATGAGCCGAATGGTTAGTGAGGACTCCCGGTTGAATTCTGCTCGTTTCTCTAAGGGAGTTGATCGTGGCTCGTGGCTTTGCAGTGGTCATTTCACTCTTCGCTATTAAAACAAATCGTCATCTACATCATCTGTGCCTATATTGTAGTATTTCTGCAGTCGACTTGACGCATAAAAGCGTATTTTTGAGTGAGATCCATCCTTTGCCAGCATCTCCAAAGTTGGCAAGTATTTTTTATTGGCTGATCTGGATAAAGTGCCTGTTATCCAGTTGAAGTTATCTATGCTCCTTTTATCGGAATACTCTTTTTGATATTCATTAAGAATTACAGTCTCGAGTAGCTCGTAAAGGTAGGTGTTATTCAGTTTTTGGTAGCTAATTCTTTTGGCGGCTATAACCCGCAATTCCCATATATCACTTTTTAACATGTTAGCAAATCGATTGACTTCGTCAGTTTTGCCTTCAATGAATTTAGTTCGATCAGAAATTATCGGGTTCCAAATAACGTATTTTTTCTGTAGAGCAATACCTTCCCTGGCATATTTGATTAATTTTTTGTTAGATTTTTCACTTGCATGAGCCATAGATTCCAGTGTGGTTAAATATTTTTCTTGCCCGGATGTGCCTAAGGCCTTAGCGTACCATGCGGTTCTATCAATGTCTGTTCGGCCTTTCGCGGTGGGGAATAACGATGATAACTTTTTATCGATGATGTCGAATAAAGTTGTATCTGAGATTCCAGACCATTGTAGTTTGTTGCATATATCTTTTTGCTCGGCCCATGAATGACCATTGAATATTTTGATGTACTCGTCAATTATTTTCTGGTTATTGGAGGCGAAAGATGTCTGAGGGATTACCGACCCAATAATAAAAACGAAGATAATATTTGCGAAAATTTTGTACATGGAAATATACTCCAAGCTTAGCGGTGCTATAAATTAGACAGCCATATTTTAGTATATGAGCTTCTGAAGGTAGGGTTGGCGTAGCTTTAAAACATTACGTAAAAGGCAAGGCCTGTATCATAGCTATTAATCGTTTTATTTTTTGATGCGCTTTCACTCGAGTTATCCGCTACAATTTCTAATTCAAGCTCAGAACGATCAATAAATAGTTCAAGTGCATAACTGACCGTCTTATCGCGAGAGAATTCCATTCCGAGTGAGGCGTAGGCGCCTGGATCGCTACTCTCCACATAGTCACCACTGGCAATATGATGAACAATGCCGACTTGAAAATAAGGAGAGAAAGTGGAGTTTGGGGCAAATGTGTAACCCGCACCTAAAGATAATGGAATCTCGAAGTGTGAGGCATCCCCCGCTACTATAAACATGGGGCCCGCACCGAATCCGTAGCGGAAACCATTATCGTGCTGTTTATGCATTTTGAAGGCAACACCAAGGGGAATTAGAATTACATCAACGTCTGCTGCTTGTTCGCGTTCCATATTTTCTTCGTAGAGATCTGCTACATCTGAAATGCCTGAGGCATAGGCGCCCCCAACCGCTATTTTCCATTCATCCGCCTGTGCTGTTGTGGCTACAAATGTTAATACAAAGGCAATAAGATAATTGTTTGTCAAATATTTCAAGATGTTCTCCGCTTGGTTTTGATTATTTATTTATTGAATTTTCTGCTTGGTATAATTAGCAGGTCTAATTTTATAGTGAGTTTGTGCAGACTTTAGTCTCTTTATTTTTATCAGCTGAGATGTTTAAGCGCTTTTTTAGCATGTTTTTTTATTTTTCTATGAGAGGCAGTTCTAGCGACATTATCCAGTGTGGCTTTATATTTCTGGTCGCCTGAACCTCCGAGCACTTTGCATAACCAGGCCATTGATTGAATTTCAGTTTTATCGCGTTTGTTGATTTTCTGGTAGTGAGCCAGTAACTCTTCACTTATCGTGTCCAGCAGTTTCTCGTTA
Organism: Spongiibacteraceae bacterium; assembly: GCA_030618505.1. Classification (GTDB taxonomy): domain Bacteria; phylum Pseudomonadota; class Gammaproteobacteria; order Pseudomonadales; family PIVM01; genus JAUXDF01. The sequence continues at coordinate 16,859 of JAUXDF010000016.1, forward strand.
TAGAGGTTGTTTTCATAAATTCCCTGGGCTGCCTGCAGTTTTAACATGTAATAGTCGGATTTGAGCATGGCGAGGTATCGTGTAACTTCATCAGTTTGACCCGATACAGCATATTCCTTGCTGTTGATTATAGGGTTCCACTTTGCCCAATCGGATAAGGCCTTTAAGCTATTGGAGCCGTGACGTCGTAATTTTTTGTCGTCGGCATTTGCTACGGCTTGAATCGTGGAGCGGTACTTTTCTTCGCCTGAGGTCGCTAGTGCTTTGGTGTGCCACGATATCTCGTCAATATGATATTTGTCATCTAATCCTGTCTTATAACCTTCCTCGACAAGCTGTTTAAGTCGATCATAGATGGTTTTATTGTTAATGCCGCTGTGGGAGATGGATTTTGAGGCTGCGATACGCTGATCTCTGTGATCGGAATTTAGTTGTTCGAGGAGGCTCTGCGCGTGGCTGTTTTGAGCAGCATGGCAGGGTAAGGCCAGCGATGTTAGAAGTAATACAATTGCCAGTGTTAGATAAGAATAATTGTTTTTGATCATTCGCGGATTCCCTGTTACGAAGAGCGCTTAGCTGAGCCCTAATATCAATTGATGGATCTTGTTGTCCATAAAACCATGCAGGTTAATCTTACTTAGAGTGCTCCAGAAGCATAAGGGGTCAGATCAAAGAAAGTGAACTTTCTTGTAAATTACTTGCTTAGTGAATTAACTGCTTGAAATATAACATTATTCACTGTTTTTACTGAAACGCTTGTTTTTGTGTTTGGCTATGAATTCCACTATAATCGGCGGCCTTTTTACGGATATCGTGCTGATTACTGTTGAATGGATATCCATCCCAAGAAGGAATGATAAGTCTTGCTATAAGGCTTGTGTTGAAAATGTACAAAAAATACCCGATTACAATTACTCATTGGTCTGCCTGGGCTCCGAACATTGATGCGGAAGAAGGGTGGCAGCAGTGGGCAATCGGTCAGCGATGCATTGCAGAGGAGGGGAGCCCTTGCGTT
>JAUXDF010000334.1 GCA_030618505.1 Spongiibacteraceae bacterium
TGTTATTCTCCGGGCTTTTAAGGGCGGGGATTAAAAAGAAGGGCGCTGCAACACAAACGCCCAAAATAACAGAACCCACATCCCCCAGCGACTCGTCAATGCCCAGCAGCATCACCAGACCCATCGTTGTCATCCAAATGGGACTATAGATTAAAAACCATTTTTCTGACCAGGCCTTATCGGCGTTCTGCGAAAACCAGCGAGGAGGATTAGTTGTCGGCATAGTTCACCCTGTTATAGATCTTCTTCGGACTTACAACTATTTTCCAGTCAGGGCAATTTTGACCATCGCCATGGTATTCTTCATTTTTTCAAATTTCGACAGTTCTGGTCTTAGCTTTTGATGTCCGGGCAACAAGATTCCCTTCGCCTGCTGGTGGATTTTCTCTTTTACGATAGAGTCGAGATTTCCAGCACCGGCCAACTGAAAGAAGCACTCTTTCGCATTACCCAAATCAAAAAAGTCTCGCTGCCATTTCCACTGATAATCGCCACCGTATTCAAACCATGAACCGCCGATACCGGCTATATCATAATACGTTCCATCCGCTCTTTTATAGGGAGATACTTGCTTCCAAAAACCGATCACGGTACCGCGTTGCTCATCAATAATGATATCGTGATAAGGGTATTGCCACTCTTCAAAGCCTTTCATCTGATACCCAAGAGCAACATCAGCAATTTCCTGACGACCGTTGGCCACGAACTCCTCATTCGGTCCGATATTCCATGCATAAACCGCATCCTCGGTATACATGGGTGGTAAATGCTTGGTCCAATTTCCTTCCTTTTCTGCATCGATATTAGCTTGTAACCAGCGTTTCACCATTTCTTCAAGCTCTTCACGCGGATAACCTTTATTCGGGGGTACTATGGATGGGACTCTTTTATCTGACATAATGACCTCAGTTTATATGGGCTAGATTTGGTAAATTGTAGGGTGCGGCTCCCGCACCAACAAAAACTTTATTGGTGCGGGGGCCGGCACCCTACAATGAGCAAAGTGACTATTTTTCGGTAATTTTCAGCGCTCGATTAGGACAATACTTTACGGCTTTTTCTACTTTCTCGCGATCTTCTTCACTGACATTTTTCTTTAAAATACCAAGAACGCCATCCTCACTCAGCTTGAAGTATTCAGGAGCCTCTCCCACGCAGACCGCATGCCCCTGACAAAGCTGCATATCCACTGCTACCTTCAAGGTTTTTTCTACCGATGCAGGGCTCGACTCTGCTGAATGCGGACATGTTTGCGCCTCAGCTTCCTTGGATTTACCAAATTCGGTTTTAAAAGTCGATGGATCACGACGAGAATAACGAATATTACACGGCGCCTTTGGCTGCACAATCATAGCGGAATAATCATCGGCATAACAATCGGGTGAATCAGCCAGCTCAAAGTCATATCGACGCAGCAAAATGGCAAAAATAGCTTTTATCTGAAACAGCGCAAAAGCATTTCCAGAACACTTATGCTTGCCGCCACCAAAGGGCTGGTAAGCCATCAGATTTTTATCCTCAGCGCGCTCTGGAGAAAAACGGTCTGGATCAAAGGTCAAAGGATTAGAAAACAAATTTGATAATCGATGGGTAACGGGCGGGCTCGCCCACACCATATCACCAGCTTTGATGGTGTAATTTTTAAAGTGCAAATCCTGGGAAACCTGGCGCATTAAAATAATCAGCGGAGGGTGTAAGCGCAATACTTCTTTAAGCACGCTTTCCAATACAGGCATTTCACGCAGACTCTGGAAGGTCACATCGCCTTTTTCACCCAACAAATCATCCAGTTCTGCTTTAACATCACGCATTAAGTGCGGGTTTTTTAACAGCTCGATTAAGACCCAGGCAGCCGTTCCGGAACTGGTGTGGTGCCCTGCGAAAATGGCCCCGACTAATAAACCGGTAATTTCATTAGGCCCCAGCTTAGTGCCATCTTTATATTCCATATCAATCAGTGTCTGGAACATATCGGAAGGCTTTTCCTTTTGCTTCTTACGTCTTTCAACGATCTCGCCAACCAACTTCTGTAAACGCACTCTCGCCCTGTCTCGACGTTTAAATTTCGGGATCGGTAAATAGGGGAAGTGGAATGCAATGGGGCTAACGCCCATTTCCAGATCATGATAAATTTCTGAGAACTCATCACTCAACTCATAACGAAACTCCTTTCCCAACAAACAATGGCTCGCCGTATTGATTGTTAAATGCTTCATAAAATCAACGATTTCGACGTCGCCGGTATCGCCCCAATCGCCAACAATATCTTCAACTTCCTGGACGATTTTAAACGAATGCTCTCGCATGGCCTCCATGCGCAAAGAGGGCATCAGCATTTTTAATTGTTCATTTTTACGCTCTATCGGTGCATCAAATACCAGACCTTCACCAAAAATAGGCGTCATTAATTTGTAAGCAGCTGACTGGTCCAGTTGCTCATCAGATGCCCTAAAGAATAATTCACTAGCATCATCACCCGTTAACAAAACGATGTCTTGGCCTAACAACTTGAACATCGCAATTTCGCCCGTCTCCTCCGCCAGTTTCATAACAAAGTTAAATGGGTTGGTCGCAAAGGAGACCATGTGCCCCACCCAAGGCAGGCCGCCTTTTGCGCGTGGAGGTTTATCTCCGCCTATGGATTTATTGATTGCTTGGGCAACTGTCATATTCTTCTCCGTCTTTCATTCAGTGCAGTTATTGACACTGTCTTGATCACCAGTAAAGCCCATACTATCCAACTTTACAATAAATGAAAAGATGTATAGTCTATGATCTTCAAAATTAATCAAACCGGTTTAATACTTAATGCCAGAGCAGTCTTTTAACGACACCCAACAGCGCATACTTGATGCTGCCATACAGTGCCTCAAACAGTGGGGTGCTGATAAAACCAACCTGAACGATATTGCCAAAACAGCTGGCGTGACACGGCCTACGGTATACAGCTACTTCCCCAATAAAAGCGATGTTATCCGCACCGCTTTATTACAGTCTGGCTATGCCTTTGGTCTCAGGCTGATCGAACATATGGGGAAATTCAAAACCACCCCGGAACGCCTTGTAGAGTCTGTCGTTTTCGCCATTGAAGAGATGCCAAATGAGCCTTATTTAGCGGTAATTACACAGTCAGACCTATCCTCCTATGTTAATCAGGATGCGCTTAGCGATGAAGAAGGCTTAGCCATCTGCTTGCTACTATTTAAGGAAATTTTTAAATACGATCCTGTTAACAAAAAAGAGCTGACTGAAATTACAGAGTTCACCATCAGGGTGCTTCTTTCTCTACTTATTATAAAAGGGCCGACTAAGCGAAGTCCCAGAGAGTTACGGGCTTTTTTAAAACGCAGGCTTTTACCCGCTCTTGGTTTAACAATACAATAATTGCAAGTTAGTGCGCGTCAAGAAACACCAATTTGTACATCGTAGCCTGGATTGAGCTTGCGAAATCCGGGAAGCAAGCCTGCTAAGCCCCTTGATTTCGCAAGCTCTATCACGGCTACAAACTACTTCATGCCACTCTCATTAGCTTCGAGCCATGCCTGCTGAATCACAGCCTTGGAGGCCTGCACGACATCGTTCCAGTGCGCGTTAAGTTCAGCCGTCCATTCTTCGCTCAGCGCCTCCTCCACGGCCTCCCGACACGTATCAATCAAGGCATAATGATAATCAACATCATTGATATCAAGATAGTTATGTCGATGTATTTCACAAAACATATTATAAGTAGCATGTTCAGGCCTTCGCACACAATCAATAATATGCTCACTGATAATACGAAACTTGGAGGCGGAAAAATCAGCGATATTAACGCCAACAAACAGCGCTTTCGCCTCAGGATAACGGTGAAAGAATTTCTCTAACATGCTCGCACCCAGCTGCGCTTTGCCGCATTTATTTATCGCTTGATCGAAGTTACTACAAATAATTGCTGCATGTTCGTTATACATAGTCATTCATTCGGCATAGTTAGTGCCCATCCAGAAATTAGACAAAGAGATCCTGGCCAACGCAAATCTTGCGACTTAAAGGCCTTGAAAAGGCCTAGGAGCTAGATTTGCGTT
>JAUXDF010000362.1 GCA_030618505.1 Spongiibacteraceae bacterium
CAATACCAACAACTGCTCGACCAGAAGGTCGAACGCGTGACTGCGTTGTTTGCCGAACTGAATATGCCCTCCCCCGAGGTATTTGCATCCCCTGATAAACAGTTCAGGATGAGGGCTGAGTTTCGTGTCTGGCACGATCAGGATGACTGTTATTTTGCTATGTTTCGACCACAGGAACCGAAAACCCCTTGCCGCATTGATGACTTCCCGATTGGCTCGGAGTCAATTAACCGCATTCTGCAAGAACTGCCTAAATACCTTGAACGCTCAGCACAACTTAAAAATCGCCTTTTTCAAATTGAATTACTCACCACGCTAAGCGGCGAGATTTTACTCACCATGATCTATCACAAAAAGCTTGATGAGCAGTGGTTAAAAGAAGGCGAACAACTTGCCAAAGAACTGGCCATCGACCTTATTGGTCGCAGTAAAAAACAAAAACTGGTGGTTACCAAGGACTATGTGACAGAAGTATTGAGCGTCAATAACAAGACCTTTCAATACCAGCAGCTAGAAGGCGGATTCACGCAACCCAATGCCAGCATCAATCAAAAAATGCTCGGATGGGCACAACAACACACCAAAAAATCATCGGGCGATTTGTTAGAGCTGTATTGCGGCAACGGCAATTTCACCATCGCACTGGCAGAAAACTTTGCCAAGGTGTTGGCAACTGAAGTGTCAAAAACATCAGTTCGATCTGCACTAAAAAACTTGCAAGACAACCATATAGATAATGTCAAAATTCCACGTATGTCGAGTGAAGAGTTTACCCAAGCTCTGAATCAGGTCAGGGAGTTTCGCCGTTTAAAAGAAATAGATCTTGATGACTATGATTTTTCTACTGTGCTTGTCGATCCACCCAGAGCAGGCCTGGACACCGACACAGCAAAACTGGCTGCCCGCTTTAATACCATTATATACATCTCTTGCAACCCGATAACACTGAAAGAAAACCTGCTTGAACTGCGCAAAACACATTCTATCGCCCACTTCGCAGTCTTTGACCAATTCCCCTATACAGATCATATTGAGTGTGGGGTTATTTTAAAAGTAGGCTTATAGTTTTTCATCAACAGCAGCTTTTTCCGAATACCTTTTGTTGTCAACCCCTTTGGCTCACCCCAGGTTTTTTATAGGACTCATAATATTCGCTTTGGATAAAACGCTCGGTCATGTGTTGAACGTACCCGATATTGGTAATCTCGCGAAGCAAGTAATTGGTATTCTGCCAATCGCCGCTCCATCGAAAGAGTGACCAGAGCCTGGCGATCTGGTATTGAAATGGGCGCATTTTTCAAATCGGCAAACCAAACATCAAGATGCGCTATATAGAAATACCATAAAAGGCACTCTTATCATAACCGGCGAGAGAATACGCCTGTGCTGGATATATTGATAAATGAACCCAACGAAGCCGCTCACTTTGGATAAAAGCCTTGCCTTATAACAGCTGATCTCCGCTATACTTAGGGTGTCTCTATTAATACCCAATATACACACGACTACGGTTTATGCTTCCTGCGGCCACCTATGACTAGATCAAGCCCATCTACTGCCCGGAATAACCGTGGACATTAAGCCTCCACCTAATATGACTCCTTTGCCGCAGATGCAGGTCATTGAGCAGTTGGGCACGACAAAAAATAGCTTGATTGATAAAATTGGCCAGATCGTCACAGCAACGGTGATTAAAACAGAGCAGGTTCCGCTTGACAATAAAGCAGCTGCAAACCCGATCAAACTACCAAGCCAAGCCGAGTCTAAATCAAACCAAACAGAACTTCTGCAGCAACTACAGCAGGCTGAAAAAAAACACTTTAACGCTCTGCTGCGAATCGGATCTAAAGAGGTCTCGGTAATCACCGAAAAAGCACTTGTCGCCGGCAGCAGGATAGACCTTAAAGTCATCACTGGAGGGCAGCTCCAACTACTCAAAACCGCCCCTGCACAAACAAACCCGCCTCAGCCCTTAATACAAGCCAGTCTTAAAGACATTCTTCCCCACCAACAGGTCTATGCACGCTTACTCAATTCGCTATTGAGCACACCACAGCAGACTCGCGAGTTACTGCCGGCACAAGTACAAAAACAAATTATCACACTGATAAAAAACTTACCCCGGCAACAACAGGTACAGCAAGGCGAGGGTTTGAAAACAGCACTAAAAAGTAATGGGATTTTTCTGGAAGGAAAATTATTACAAACAGCTATTGCCAGAAACCCGCAACTGCTGATTCAAAAAGGCCCTGAACTTAGCGAAGGGAAAAATACGGGGATTATTGATGGAAAAAGCAGTGGCCTAGCAGATAGCAAGGGTGGTGAGTTTACTCGTATAAAGAATTCTGGACTTAGCGAGCTAAACAGATCACTGTTTGTCAGCCATAAAAGTCTTGCAACTGCTCCTACAAAAAATCTCCCGGCACTAGACATACTGGCAAGCACACTCGGCACCTCACAGGGAAAAACCCCTGCAACTCAAAGCCGGCAACAATTGCTGTCGATGATTCAAAACCTGATCAAACAACAGGGGCCAACGCAAACAGGCGCTACACCAAAAAGCACATCACAAGCCCGCACCGTACCAAACACATCGGCACAGGGAGATTTCAAAGCCGATATTGCCCGACTGGTGCACAGCTTAACCGACAGCCTGCCGCCTGCAACCTTGCACGGAAGTAGTCCCAGCCTTGCAGGCAACCCGGCGCCCTCTTCCTCACCCTTGCCCTTAGACCCAGGCTTACTGTTGCGCAATCTCGCCCAGTTACTTAAACAGCAAACCAGCACACCATCTCCAGCAAGCAGTGATGCAACTCAAGCGGGCTCTCAATCATCAGATCAGCAGCTAAGTCTTCAGCAGGCAATATTACGCCAGGCTTTGTCGACACTGCTGAGAACACAACTTCATCAGCTTACCAGCCTGCAAGCCCAGACTAACCCGGTTGCGGACAACCCGGTTATTAATCACTGGGTATTTGAGCTACCCGTGCTTAATGGTGAAAAAGTCGACACCTTTAATATTGAAGTCTCAGAAGAAGAAAATGCCGACAAACAAGACGATAGCAACGAGCGCCAATGGAAGGTTATGATGGGCTTTGAGCTCGATAATCTCGGCTCATTATTTGTCCAGCTAATTTTGATTTCAGACACAGTCTCGGCAACTATCTGGGCGGAACAAAAAAAGACCCTAACACACGTAAAAGCAGAACTGGAAACTCTTCGCGACGGCCTCACTGAGCTGGGCGTTGAGGTAAAGCAGCTCGATTGCCACGCGGGCAAACCGCCGGACACCTCCACCCGACTTGAACAACAACTGATTGATATACACACATGAGCACTGACAATCACAATGATTACATCAATAAAGCCGTTGCCCTAAGCTACGATGGCAGCAATGCTCCCACGGTTACAGCAACGGGTGAAGATGATATTGCCGAGCAGATACTGGCCATTGCCCGCGAATCTGAAGTGCCTATTTTCGAAAACCCTGAACTGTTACGCTTGCTCGCCTGCTTAAACCTGGGCGACGAGATCCCGGAAACACTTTATCTCTGTATTGCGCAAATAATCGCCTTTGCCTACCGCATTCAAGGAAAAGTGCCAGAAGGTTGGAATGAAGAAAATCACACCTAAGCACTTACTGATTGGTATAATTGTTAAGGCAATACACGCACTACCCCCCGGCAGCACAAGCTGGCAAACAACAATTATGACGGATTAACACCAGCATGGATTCCTCTGCAGACA
>JAUXDF010000229.1 GCA_030618505.1 Spongiibacteraceae bacterium
GTGGCTAAGGGCTATATTAATGATCAGGCCGCCACCAGCGAAGCGTTTTTGACATTAAATGTGGAGGGGACAAACAGGCGCTTTTATAAAACCGGTGACTTCGTTATTAGCACTGGCGAGGGTGGTTATAAGTTTGCGGGAAGAAAGGATAATCAGCTAAAAATCAGTGGCTACCGTGTCGAGTTGGCCGAGATCGAGGAGCTTGGTGCAAGAATACCCGGTGTGGAAGATTGTGTGGCCGTTGCTGATGGAGAGGACCGCATCGCTTTTTACTATACAAAAGCAAAAGATAAAGAGGCGGGTGTGGTAGAGGGCTCCTTACGTGACCGCCTGTTTATGAGCTTACCCTGGTATATGATGCCAGCCCATTTGCTCTGCGTGGATGAGATCCCGTTAACTATTAACGGCAAGGTGGATCGCAAGTTGCTGTCTTCTTTAATCGATAATAAGGTTAATGTCGCCGCTGGACAGTCCCCCCTTTATGAAAAAATAAAAGAGGTATGGGAGGAAATATTTCCAAAGCGAGAAATATTGGCGGATGATAATTTTTTTGATCTGGGAGGTGACTCACTGTGTGCTGTGCAGCTATTGACGAAAGTGGAGTCCTCTTTAGGTTATGATTTACCCTTGTCGTGCCTTTACGCTTACCCGACGGTGGCATTGCTAAGCGCTAAACTCCAGGCTGATGGCAACAAAGGCTTGCAATTATCCGGTGCTTTCTCAGATCAAATGATCTGTTTGCAGCAAGGCGATAAGCCGCCGCTGTATTGTTTTCACCCGCTTGGGGGGAATGTGTTTCAATATCGGCTGTTGGCGAAGTGTCTTGGTGAAGAGCGAGCGGTGTATGGTGTTCAGCCAGTAGGGATGGATGGAGCTCCGCCTATTAGGAATATTCAAGCCATGGCTGCCTATTATGTCCAGTGCCTGGAGTCAGTGCATAAAGGCGGAGAGTTTTTGTTAGCCGGCGGTTCAATGGGTGGGGTTCTGGCGCTTGAGGTCGCCCGCCAGTTGCTTAACAAAGGTCAAAAAGTCAATGCTGTCTTTATGTTCGATACGATGGGCCCCGGTGAGCTAAAGAGAGCGCCTGTTGTGAGCAAAGTGCTCGAGCAGCTAAAAACTGCTCGCGCGTTTATAAAAAATGCTCCGTTACTTATTCGAGCCAGGGCCTATTTACTGGGCGGTAAGCGTCTACCTAACTCGCTCAGATACCGATATATTGAATGGGTAAATTATTGGGCTCTTGAACACTATTTTTCGCAGCCGCTGAGCCGGGAAGCTTATCATGGCCAGGTTGTGCTGATACGCCAGCCTCTACAGTCGTCGGGCATTTATGCAGATGAAAGTCTTGGCTGGGGCAAGGTAGTGAAAGAGGAGCTGTTGATAGGCTATGTAGATGCCCCTCACGACAAATTTATTGAGGCCGATGATTTTGAAACCCTCTTTACAAAGCTATTTGCCAAGGTGGTAGCATAGCCTCTTCGAGTTAATCATCCAGCAGCTCAATCATGGTCTTGTCGTAGTCACTCTGAAGCGCGGTAATTAAATTAAGGGCCTCGGCACGGGTGATATCACATGTTTCGAGACAGTCGTAGCTCAGTGTAATAAGGGAGGCATCCGTTCGCCCCGTAATGAACTCAAGCGCTTGCAGCATTTTTGCTTGCCATGGCGATGTTGTGCTGCGAGAGCCAATGGCATACCAGTAGATAATCTCTTTGTTTTTTTTGTTCCGGGCAGACTGAATGTTCTCAAGCTTAACGGCGGGGCTTGATAGTGTTTTTACGCTTTTCCTATGCCAATGCTGCTGTTGATAAAGTTGATTTGAACCACTGATAAGTTCCTTTTCCTGGCTTTGATTAAAATAGATGGAAAAGTGAATATAAATTGGCTGTTCTGATGAAGAGAAATAAAAGGATGCGTGAGTATCCGCATTAAGGAAGCTCGGGCTCCAGTCTTTATCGTATGCCTCCCTTAAGTGTAATGCCGAGTAGCGCATAAATAGCGGTGAAAAGCTCCCCGTGACACTCGTTTTGTTTGTCTGTTTACTCCAGGCTGGGCCCGTTACCGTGATAAGCAGGCTGAGCGTGGGGGCCAGCAGCCAATATGCCTTGGCAGCGAAGGGTTTTTCGGTATCAGGCGAAGGTGATCTTAGGTTTTTAGTGGGTATTCTGCTGATTATAAGATTTAATAACGAAAATAGCGGTACAAGATATACGGCAAAAATAATCAAACCAAGCATCTCGTGATCTTTAATAAGACTGCTTTGCATATCTGTTATCTGGCCAATGAGTATCAATGCGATGACCCGAGTCCAGTTGCACGCCAGACCAAAAAGAACTCCGACAGCTATAATCAAAGCAGTTTGTGTTATTGCACGCGCATAGAGGTAGCTATAAATAAGGGCGAAGGTAATGCTCATCAATAAGTAATTGAGGCCGCTGCAGCCAGAGGACACCTTAAAGGTGCCAGCCGGTATAGTGATAAAGGTGTCTTGTATATAAGCAGGCACATTGACAAGCCCGAGTGCAAAATCCGCTACGCTAACCGTTAATGCTTGCAGTGCCGGATTTAAAACGTCCCAGAAGGGTACAACGGTGTATAGCAACAAAAAGGGGAAGCATAGAATTCGGCCGATGGCATAGCCAAGCAGACTGGTTAGTGTCAGTAGGCCAATGGCTGGTAGCGCAAGTTGTTTGGCTATGCGCACATTGGTTATTTCGCCTAAAAACCACAGTGCAGCGGCACCGAGTAAGAGTAACAAGGGCCATAATGCGGGTTTGAGCGGAGCGCGGGCGATGTCTTTCCACTTGCTGGCGATAAATAGCAGGCTTATTAAAACAATCAGGTAACCGTGGGAGTAGGCTTCCTGTCGAGTGTTCCAGCGCGCATCAAAGGTGGCTGCGGTAGGGAAATAAACCACGCCAATAAAGAGGGCGGTAAAAATACAAATAACAATATATGTGAATTTAAGTCGGGACATAGCATAGTTTGGATGAAGTGATAAATGATACAATACACACGAATAATTATTGCTGCCTATTGTAAATTGAACCCCCATGCTTGGGAAGCGGAATTAACTAAATATGAAGCATGCACTCACAGTTGATGTGGAAGATTATTTTCATGTCTCTGCCTTTGCCAATACCATTGATCGTAATCAGTGGGGTGACTTGCCGTCCAGAGTGGAAAACTCAACGCATACCCTCCTGGATTTGTTCGCTGAGCGTAACATTAAGGCTACTTTTTTTGTGCTGGGTTGGGTGGCTGAAAGAAACCCGGAACTTGTTAAGGCCATTGCTGCACAAGGGCATGAAGTGGCCTGTCATGGCTATAGCCATCAATTAATATACAAGCAAACCCCTGCCGTTTTTAAAGAAGAAACATTTAGAGCGAAATCACTGCTAGAGGATATCATTGGTAAGCGCGTAAAAGGCTATAGGGCGGCAAGTTATTCTATTACTCCTTCGTCAATCTGGGCTTTAGACATTTTGGTGGAGGCGGGGTTTGATTATGACTCCAGCATCTTTCCGGTGCGCCATGACCGCTACGGTATGCCCGAGGCTCCAGCCTCCATTCATATCGCCAAAGCACCCGGCGGCGGTCAGCTGGTGGAGTTCCCTTTGAGCTCGGCAAAATTTATGAGCGCGCGCGTCCCGGCAGCGGGTGGCGGGTATTTTCGTTTGTACCCCTACTGGCTAACACGCCTATTATTGAAGCGCAGTGTTAAGGAAATTAATCAGCCCTTTATCTTCTATCTACATCCCTGGGAAGTCGATGTTGATCAGCCTCGGGTGAGCAACGCTTCCGCCTTATCGACCTTTAGGCATTACCAAAACCTGTCGCGTTGTCTGCCGCGTTTAAATCGACTGCTAAGTGATTTCGAGTTTGGCACGGTAGAAGACGTTATCGAACAGCAATGTGCTCTCAAAGCGCCCAGCAGCTTTTCGTATGCCTCGAATACCAACAAACAATGATTAGCAGTAAAAAAGACAAACAAGCCTTCCTGACAGACCCTGAGCATTGGTTTAATACTCAGCAACTTGAAGTGTGCCAGGCCAGCCTTAATGAAATATTAAGTGATAAAGCGAATCAGCTAAAACACCATAAAAAAATCAAAGAAGAAATGGGAGTTTTGTCGAGAAAAATAGGCGCAGCAAAAAAACAAAAGGAAGACAGCACACAATTAATTGCGGATATGCAAAAATTGAGTGCGGATGCCAAAGCCGTGCAAGGGACGATTCGAGAGGCTGAAGAGTGCTTGTTGAGCCTTGCAGAACAAGCCCTGGAAACCTCTGCTAGCCCCGCCAGTGAAGATCAAGCGCTTAACGTTCAGTTTGCTGCATTCTCTGAGCAGGAATTTGAGCATATAGAGATTGCTGAGCTAAAAGACCAGGAGCCAAATGGTCAAGGCTTTGAGGCCTGTGTCGAGTTTGTCAAAATGCATCCCCAGGCCAGTGTCTACCACCTGCCGAACTGGGGGGGCTTGCTCAATAAAGTATTTGGTCATAAGAGTATCTATTTGTACGCGAGGGCAGAAGGGCGTGTACTGGGTGTCTTGCCGCTGGTTCAATTGAGCAGCCGCTTGTTTGGTAACTTTATTGTTTCCATGCCCTTTTTTAATTATGGCGGAGTCTTGGCGATTAATGATCAAGTGGCGCAGTTGCTGTTTGATAAAGGCCAGCTCTTTGCAAAAGCATTGGGTGCTCATCATATAGAATACCGCTCAAGGTCTAAATATAGCCAAATGCCAGGTCATGAAGACAAAGTGTCGATGTGGTTGGCCTTGCCAGATAAGGCAGAGCAGTTATGGGAGGCAATAGGGACAAAACTTCGCGCACAGATTAAAAAAGCACAAAGGCTTGGTCTGCAAACTGAAGTGGGGGGAGAGGAGTTGCTCGACGACTTCTATCAGGTTTTTTCTGTCAATATGCGTGATTTGGGCACACCGGTTTACAGTAAAAACTTCTTCAGAAAAATACTGCAAAACAAATTTTCCTCAACCCGACTGGTTATTGTCAGGCATCAAGGCAAGGCGGTGTCAGGGGCTTTTCTGATCGGTTTTCAAGAGCGAATCGAGGTGCCGTGGGCATCGACATTAAGAGATGCCAATCCGACGAATGCGAATATGCTGCTGTATTGGACCATGCTGGATTATGCCTGCAGCTCGGGTTATAAAACCTTTGATTTTGGCCGTTCGAGCAAAGATGCATCAACCTATAACTTTAAAAAGCAGTGGGGCGCGCAACCCGTGCAACTGTATTGGCACTACGGTTTGCCGGAAGGAGCAGAGCTGCCCCGTTTAAACCCCAACAACCCCAAATACAAATTGCTGATTGCAGTCTGGAAAAGACTGCCAGTATGGTTAAGCCGAATGATCGGCCCGCTGGTGGTAAAAAACCTGCCCTGATCAACAGTCCCTTCTCCCTGGGGAGAAGGTTAGGATGAGGGGCGGCGAAGCCATACTTGAATACACATGCGACCTTGTAGCCTTGATAGAGCTTGCGAAATCAGGGTTTTTTGACTTGCTGATTAAGACACTAGCTACCGCCCATCCGGAAACGGCTGTTTTTCTCCCTCTCCCTTTGGGAGCACCTAAAACAGGGTGTAAAAGGGCCGGGGTGAGGGAAGATTGAATTCAAAAAGTACCATTTTTATAGTCTTTTTACCTCACCCT
>JAUXDF010000176.1 GCA_030618505.1 Spongiibacteraceae bacterium
GAAGGCGGCGAGACGCGCACTTATAACTATCGCGAACTACATGCCGCTGTCTGCCAACTCGCTAACGGGCTAAAATCCTTGGGAGTTAAAAAAGGAGACGTTGTCACCATCTATATGCCGATGGTGCCAGAGGCGACTATTAGTATGCTAGCCTGCGCACGTATTGGCGCCATACACTCGGTTGTTTTTGCCGGTTTCTCCCCGGAAGCACTAGCAGGGCGCATTGAAGATTGTGATTCAAATATTGTTATCACCGCCGATCAAGGCCTGCGCGGTGGCAAGCCGGTCGCACTCAAAGATAATGTCGATGCGGCGGTTCAACATTGTCATACGACTCAGGTTAAACATGTTGTAGTGTTAAAGCATACTAACGGTGATATTACCTGGGTGGGCAATCGTGATCACTGCTATCACAGCCTGACCAAAGATCAAGCGACTAGCTGCGAGGCGGTAGAGCTCTCGGCTGAAGATCCCTTATTTATACTTTATACCTCAGGCTCAACCGGAAAGCCCAAAGGCGTATTACACACCAATGGTGGTTATTTGGTTTATGCCTCGCTTACCCACGAAATCGTTTTTAATTATCGCCCCGGCGATATTTACTGGTGTATGGCGGACGTTGGCTGGATTACCGGGCATACCTATGCCGTCTACGGCCCGCTTTCAAACTGCGCGACAATAGTGATGTACGAGGGTGTTCCTAACTATCCCGATACGGCCAGAATGGCGCGTATTATCGACAAGCATCAGGTTAATACGGTCTATACCGCTCCCACTGCCATTCGTGCATTAATGGCCCAGGGTGATGCGGCGGTTGAGAACACACGGCTGGATAGTATCAATATTTTGGCCACAGCAGGCGAGCCGATTAACCCCGAAGCCTGGCGCTGGTTCTACGATAAATTTGGCGCCAAGCGTTGTCCGATACTGGACACCTGGTGGCAAACCGAAACAGGCGGCATCATGATTACTCCGCTACCGGGGGCAACTGATCTTAAACCCGGTTCTGCTACCCGACCTTTTTTTGGCATCCAACCCGGTTTACTGGATAACGATGGCAAGGAACTGCACGGAGAAGCCAGCGGCAATCTTGTCATCAAAGATAGCTGGCCAGGGCAGATGCGCACACTGTATGGCGATCACCAGCGCTTTATTGATACCTATTTTTCCACCTTCGAAGGCAACTACTTCACCAGTGATGGCGCCCGTCGTGATGAAGATGGCTATTACTGGATTACCGGTCGAGTTGATGACGTGCTGAATGTTTCCGGTCACCGTATGGGTACCGCAGAAATCGAAAGCGCTCTGGTGGCACACCCGGCGGTTGCCGAAGCAGCAGTGGTCGGTTTTCCCCATGAGATTAAGGGTGAGGGCATCTATGTTTATATTACCCTTAATCAAGGCCAACAATCTGGCCCAGAAATAATGGCAGAGCTAAAACAATGGTTGCGAAAGGAAATTGGGCCGATTGCCACACCCGATATCATTCAGTGGTCGGTCGATCTTCCTAAAACACGCTCGGGAAAAATTATGCGTCGTATTCTTAGGAAAATTGCCGCCAATGAGTTTGATTCTCTAGGCGATATATCCACCCTGGCCGACCCAAGTGTTGTCGAGCGCTTAATCAGCGATCATCAGCTTATTACTGACGCGGCATAAGTATTTTAACTCTTGCATTCAAGCCACCTCCCTGCGCTATACTCTAGGCTGGGAGTTTGTGGTTATTAGCCCCAAAAACAATAATATCAGCTACTTAGCTAATGGGGGAGTCAATGGAATCGGCACCTGTAATCATTATTGCAGATGATCACCCACTATTTCGTGATGCCTTAACCCAGGCAGTCAATGCAAGCCTGGCAGGTGTATACATTGAACAAGCTTGCGATATAGCATCCTTGCAACGTGGCGTTGAAAAACACCCCAATGCCAACCTGATTCTGCTGGATCTGCATATGCCGGGTGCCCATGGTTTCAGTGGCCTGATTTACCTCAGCGCTCACCACCCCGAAATTCCCGTAATTGTTGTCTCAGCCCACGAGTCCAGCGATATTATTTGCCGGGCAATGGATCATGGCGCTTCGGGTTTTCTACCCAAAAGCAGCTCCATGCAAGACATCACTGAAGCCATATCCCAGGTGCTGGCTGGCGAGCTATGGTTACCCGTCAACTTTGATAGAGAATGCGCAGGCAGTAGCCAGGAAGAAATGAATATGGCCGGTATTCTGTCAACGCTAACCCCCCAGCAATTCAGGGTTGCCACAATGCTGGCACAGGGCTTGTTAAATAAACAGATTGCCTATGAATTAAATGTGACGGAGGCAACCATCAAGGCTCATATCACCGAAATTTTCCGCAAGCTGGGGGTTCATTCAAGAACCCAGGCGGTTATCGCCATTGGGCAGCTGGATGTGCTTGCGCCGGGGAATGAGCAGTTGCATAGTCGGTGAGACTGCGACGCACTGCTTTCCTGACTGAAACTGTCGCCCACTTTTTGAGTGTTCCGAGAGGAGAACATTACAGTAAACCTGACTTGGGGTGACTGTTGTTTCCACGAAGCCATCAGCGAACCATCGCTCAAGATGCGCAAAAAGCGGACATTAAAATGTGATCTGACAATAGCCATGCCGTAAAGACCGACTTCCGCTCAAAAGCCCCTTTAGCTAATATTATGCTCTGATTCCAAATATTGCCCGTAGCCGTGATCAGCGTGCCCCGTGTAACGTTTTGGGTATGAGCCTGCGAAATCAAGGAGCAATCTTCACCCCTGCACGAGACCAACCCTTGATTTCGTACCTCAATCACGGCTACGACCCTGTTTTTGATAACGATAACAATACCCAGACTGAGTCATGTCACTCAACAAAATAATTTTAGGAATGGGAGAAAAACAATTGTTACTCTGACCCCGAAAATACTGGTCAGCTGTTGGTAGGTTCTCATCATCGCTTCATCTCCTGCCGGAGAAAAAGAGTAGGAGCTTACCTTCAGCTCGCCCCTTTTTCTACCTGGGTTAAATGATGCACTTCAGATTTGAATCCGCGAATTATAAATTAGCATCTAGATGCATAAGTATTTTTGGCTAACAAACCTAAGTCGTTATACCACGCTTCATCCGCCGCATCGCCGCCCGCAAGGCTCCCGGCTGCACCGGCTTAGGCAAGAACAAATAACCATCGCGCTTCACGGTCTTTCGCAACTTATCAGAATTATTTGCACTAATCACAATGGCTGACAGCGGACTGCTCCAGTGGTAGCTCAATGCCTGCAATGCATCCAGTCCATTCTCTTGATTGTCGAGATGATAATCTGCAAGTACGATATCCGGCGGTGATTGCGACTGCCAGCGCTGTATTGCTTCACCGAGATTGGGTGCGCAGGTGACCTGGCAACCCCATTGTTCAAGCAAGGCCTGCATCCCCGCCAAAATCCTGAATTCATTATCAATGCACAGCACTTTTAATCCATTTAAGGTCAAATCAGTAAGGACTGGTTTCTGTTGTTGCTGTGGCGACTCCTCACCGAGCGGTATAGCAATGCGAAATACGGTTCCTTTCCCCAGCCAGGAGTAAAAACTGAGTCTATGGCCTAAAAGCTGGGATATCCTGTTAGCGATAGATAAACCTAAGCCGAGACCCTTTTGATTGGTCTCATTGCCAACATCGCCAAGGCGTTCAAATTCTTCGAATATTCGCTTGCGATCCTGCTCGGCAATACCAGGGCCGGTATCCCAGACTTCAAGCACCAGCATCCCCTCTTTTCGACGGCAACCGAGCAAGACCTTTCCTCGGCGGGTGTAGCGCAGGGCGTTCGATAGAAAGTTTTGTAACACACGCCTCAATAGGTGGCGGTCGGTATAGACCCATAGTTTGCTGCTCCTGCATCGAAATTGCAGTTTGCTGTTTTGCGCCTGAGCATTAAATTCACTCGCCAGGGTAGTTAATAATTTGTCGATAGAAAAATGCTCTCGGCGAGGCACCAATTTACCGGAGTCCAGTCGTGATATTTCTCTCATTGAATCAATCAGGTTCTCTGCCCCTTGCAAAGCGCCGTCTATGTGATTCACATTATCTATGATTTGTTCGGTATTTTCTGAGAACGGTTTTTGCTGAATGGCAGCAACAAACAATCTGGCGGCATTGATGGGCTGTAATAGATCATGACTGGCGGCGGCAAGAAAACGACTTTTGCTCGCGTGTACTGTGTTTAATTCTTTTTCAACCCGCGCTCTAAGTTCATTTTCCTGTTGTAAGGAATTATTGGCATCGGTCAATTCCAGCGTGCGCTCTTTGACCCGTGCCTCCAGGTTACTTTTTGCCTGTTCCAGCTCATCCAAGATTTTCTGATAATCAGAAATATCAGTGTAAGTTGTAACATACCCGCCATTGGCCATAGGCGTTCCGCGTACTTCAACGACTAAACCATTCGGTAAGTGCCGCTCTATTCGATGAGCCATCCCCGTTTTTAAAAGCTCAAGTCGTCGCTGTACAGCCTCGTCAACATCTCGATCCGCACTGCCTCCCAATAGGCCTCGCTCAGCGTTAAATTGATAAATCTTGGCAATCGGGCAACCGATAAACAACATCCTTGAAGGGTAATTAAACAGTTGTTGGTAGCGACTATTCCAGGCAACTAATTGCAGATGTTCATCAACCACGCTAATGCCCTGGGGAATAGTCTCAAGGGTGGTTTGCAGCAACTCCTGGCTAAACTGCAACTGCCTGGAGCTTCCTCCCATCAGTGAAACAAAATCTTCAATTTGCACCGGTTGTTGTTTTCTCATTAATTCAATAGCGCGGTGCGCCGATACCGCACCAATTATTGACGCCAGGTTTTCTTCTACGCCTTTAACTACAAATCTGGGAGCTCGATCAGTTGGCAGCAAGCGATGTCCTAATCGCTGCTCAAACTCCTGCCATAACCGCGCACTACTTTGCTCGTCGTGCAGTGGTCGCAGCAAGGCAAGAAGCTGGCGCACTTCTATATCGGTCAGTTCGAAATCCCGTTTTCTGAATTCATAACGCCGTCGCAAACGGGTAAAGGCATGGGCCTGACGCACGTCCAGGGTGTTAAAACTGCTGAGCTTTGAAACAAGATAAAATGCCAATCCATTGAATAATAAACTCCAAAATACGCCATGACTGAGGGCGTCCATCGCACCAGAACCAAACAGATTAATCGGCGACAACCAGCTAATCTGCCATGGGCCATGAGCAACAAGGCTGTGTTCAGCAGGCATCAGTGCCGGCAATAACAAGCAGTAAAACCACAGGAATAAACCAATACTGATACCAACAAAAACACCGTTGCGATGGCCACGTTTCCAATATAAACCGGCAATAATTGCTGGTGCCATCTGCGCGGCGGCCGCAAAGGATATCAAGCCCATCGCGGCTAGCCCCTCGGCCTTTTGAAAGTTAACTTCCAGCACCCACGCCAGCAGTAGCAACACAACAATTGATGCCCTTCTTACGAAGCGCAGTTGATTACCTAAATCTGTTCTTGCCCTTGCGTTGAGCAATAACCATAGCGGTATAATAATTTCGTTAGATACCATAATTGACATAGTTAAGGTCGATACGATGACCATGCCGGTCGCTGCTGACAGAGCACCGATAAACGCAATAGCCGTAAACAACGGACTCTTTTCAGCAAGAGGCAATAGCAGAACATAGCTATCAGCGGATGCTTCCACGCCAGACAGCATGCCCTGACCTGCCAGCGCAATCGGTATAATAAAAATACTAAAGAGAAACAAATAAAGCGGAAATAACCATCGTGCCGTGCGAACATCCCGCCCGGTGTGATGCTCAACTGCCATCACATGAAATTGGCGAGGTAAACAGACTATGGCTATCATTGCCAGCAGGGTCTGGGTAAAGAATTTCAGGTCGATATCACTGCTTCCAAGCAGCAGATTTACCGGCAAGGTCAGCTCGAAATCATCTCTTAATAAAATAGTGATGGCAAACAGGCCGAGCGCCAAAAAAGCAAGTAACTTTACCAGCGACTCGACAGCAATGGAGGTAATCATCCCCTGATGGCGACGGGGCCCTTCAATCACCCGGGTGCCAAAGAAGATCGCAAACCAGGCCATCACAATAGCCGTGATGAGGCTGGTGCTATGGCTAATTACCAGATCTCCCCCTAGAACTACAGAATCATTAATACTTTCAACATGTAAAGTTGACCAGAGTAATGACACGGCTTTCAGTTGCAAGGCGATATAGGGAAGTGAACCCACTACGGCGACAATGGTTACCAGCGCGGCTAAACGCTGGCTTTTCCCATAGCGAGAGCCAATAAAATCGGCGATTGAGGTCACCTTGTTACGAGAACTGATGACCAATAACTGGCGGATAAAACGCCAGCCAAACACAAACAACAAAATTGGCCCTAAATAAATGGGCAGGAAACTCCAGCCACTATCAACAGCCTTGCCGACAGCGCCCAAGAAGGTCCATGAGCTACAATAAACTGCAATTGAAAAACTATAAATGAGTGGCTGCAGGCGATGCGAGCTTAGTCCTTTCCGCTCTGCGTACCAGGCGATATAAAATAACAATGCCCCGTAAATAAAGGCGCAAAGAAGCAGTATCTGGCTATCCATAAAAACGAAAAGCCTTATTATGTGTTGTGAGAAATATGGGCTAGTGCCGGCCTCAACAAGTTCAGTAAGAAGCGAGTCTAAACTACCTATGTAGACTTGCCTGTGTCAACAAGGAAATACGACCAATTCAAGAATGTGTGTGCTTTAACTATCCAGCGCCAGACTGTCGATACTTTCGCGCACACTTGCCACCAGCGTTTTAATGCAGTCCTTGCGCGGGTAGTTTGGTCTTACCAATAAGACTATTTCCCGGGTCGGTATTGGTTTGGTGATCGGAATATAGTTGATCATCTCAGATTGAAAATTTTC
>JAUXDF010000198.1 GCA_030618505.1 Spongiibacteraceae bacterium
ATACATTAGGGCTTGCATGGCAGTATCGCTTTTAAGATCTCCATTCATGAATGTCTCTTTGAAATGGTTCGCGTTTTGTTTGTAGCCACCCTGGCGATACCACACTATTGGTGTTCTCTGCCGTGGATGACGCATGCCCTGCATTAAATATAAGGGGTATTATGTTAAGGTTTTGTGGCGTAAGTACTATTACCTTACTGGTGTGTGATAGATAAACCTCAGGTTCAGGACTATAACCATGGTGTACAAAATATTAAACCCAACCATGAATGCTTTGTTGAAGTCGCCCCTCCATAGAGTTTTAAGTGGGTGTATTATGACTGTTTCTTATCTGGGCAGGCGCTCCGGGAAGCTCTATGCAACCCCTGTCAGTTATTATAAGACAAATGATAAGGTGTATTGTTTTACTAATGGCGTTTGGTGGAATAACTTTAGAGAGTCACGAGCAGTTGAGCTAAGAATTCGAGGTGAAATGTTTAAAGGCACAGCCATTGCTGCACCCGCCAGTACTGGGGCGAACACTCAAATTATGGCGGATTATTTTCGAGCGGTTCGCAGTGATGCAAAGTTTTATGGAGTGCGCTATGACGCAGACGGGTATCCCCTGATGTCTACGGTTGAAAGAGCTGCCTGTGGTATGGTGATGATTACAACCTCCCTCAATGCAAGTTAATCTAAAAGGAACTGTTTATGAAAATTATTATTGCCCTTCTCATCGCTGTTGTTGTCGCGATTATTGCTTACCGAATGTTTTCAGGGGGAGGTAATGCGCAGGAAAATATCAAAAAAGGCGATGAGTTTCTTGCCAGTAATGCTGTGAAAGATGGCGTGAAAACAACTGCTTCGGGTTTGCAGTATCAAGTACTAAAAATCGGGGCGGGTACTGTTCATCCAGCGGCGAGTGATCGCGTTACTGTGCACTATCATGGGACCTTGATAGACGGCACGGTGTTCGATAGTTCGGTTGTACGAGGCGAGCCCATAGCTTTTGGTCTTAATCAAGTGATAAAAGGCTGGACTGAAGGTGTGCAGCTTATGGTGGTAGGCGAGAAAACCCGCTTTTTTATTCCGAGCACATTAGCTTATGGTAATCGGGCAACCGGCAAAATAGCGGCGGGTTCAACTTTGATATTTGAGGTGGAGCTGCTGGGAATAAATGATTAGAGTGGGGCGCCAGCAAAAGAGGGTAAGGGGATTTGGTTCAGGAAAAGAGTTTTCGGACTGGCCAAGCAATATGATACGCTGAAAGTGTCGCTGCTGGATTTTGTAGGCCTCGGCGTCAATATTTAAGCATGGCGGTGCGGGAGCCGCACCCTACAGTCTGCTTAGTGTTGTCGGGGGATTATCCCTCTGCAGCGATTGATGTAACGTTGGAGTCTTCGCTGCCAATTTCCTGCAGGGCTTCTGGATTACCCTTGCAAGCTCGCATCAACAAATCTTTGTTTTTTGCCAGCAGAATGCCGAATTCTTCTGCCATGTTTTCATCGATTCCAGAAACTTGCGATTCCAGCAGGCTAGTGAACTGCCCGGCCAGCTCCAGCATTTTATCGTAGGCATCAGCCTCTTTTTTGGTATCAAACATAGTGTTGTCCCGATCACACATCCATTTAGCTATGACTGCCATGGTGCCACCTCGTGTTTTCTGTTGTTAAGATAATATGCAAGTACTGTATATTATCACAGTGATGTTAACAAGCTGTCTTTTTGTTCTTTGCCGAAAAGTCAGAATCAAAAAAGGCGAAGTGTCAACACTTCGCCTTTTCTTATCTCGCTGATAGGCGGTGTTTAAATAACGCTATCCGCACGTAACTTCTCGATCAGTATCTTGGCAGCTTCTGCCGGTGAGCCTTCAATAAACTCACAGTTGCCTTGTACTTCAGGAACATACTGTTTGCTAAGTACAACGCGTGGAGCCAGCTCTTCAGCAGAAAGACCCAAGTCAGCTACGGCAATTTTCACCGGCTTCTTTTTGCGTGCGGCCATTTTGTTTTTTGCGGTTGGAAAGCGCGGATCGCCCAGTTCGTTGCTGATGGTAACAACGGCTGGCGTTGCGCCCTCTACCACTTCATCACCATCGGGTGTGGCACGAGTGACGGTTAAGCTTGCGCCATCAACCTCGATTGCTCGCGCTAGTGGTACTATTGGCATTGCCAGTTTTTCGCCGATCAATGCGGGCACTACACCCTGGTCATCATCAGAGGCCTGGCGGCCACAGAGTACCAGGTCGGCGCCGTCGCTGCTTTTGATATAAGCGGCCAGGATGTTAGCGGTTACCTGGCTGTCCAGGGTGCTCAGGTCAGCATCAATGGAGACAACCTCATTAGCGCCGAGGGCAGCACAATGCTTCAATAGTGATTTTTGGTCAGGGCCAATGGAGACGGCGGTAATGGTGCAATCGACCCCGGCGTCACGAATCCGTAGCGCTGCTTCCATCGCTTGTTCATCAAAGCCGTTAATCAGCTGCGGGATGGCGGCGACTTCCAGTGTTTTGCCATCGGCGCCGATATTAAGGTTTCCTGCGAGGATATAGTTGTTTACCGCATCCGGATCCAATACTTCCTTTACACATACGACTATTCGCATTCTGTTTTTCTCCCGCTTAATTCAGGCTTGATTAGTTATCCATCAGGATAAGGCTTCCCTCATCGCACCAGACGGCCTCTTGGGTGTAGGCTTCGGGTTTGGCGCTAAGGTCGGCTAATAAATACCAGCGCCAGGGATAGTCGCCAAAATCGCGATAATCCCCGGTCAGGGTGCCAGCAAAAAACTGGCGTCCGGCATATTTGGTTTCAGCTATCTGGGCTCCGCCGTCACATTCAGCGTGCTTGCCCTTGTAGTCAGGGTTAATGCCGCTTTTGAAGGGGGCGGGGGTGTCTTTGTTTTCATTGCTGTTGTCTTGCACGGCAATTTCCCCCTGAACCTCTTGTTTTATCTCTGTGAAATAACTGGGTCGTTTTACTCGTCGTCATCGTCGCCAGCAAAGCGATCAAAAACGTCCAGTGCTTCTTCTACGATATCGGAAAGAATCTGGCGAGCAGGCTTCATTTCGGTAATGTAGTGGATGCCCTGACCGGCTGCTTCTGTCATCAGGTCTTTACGCTGATAGTCCAGTGAGGCCTGAATGTAATCTGAAGAAAGCATCATTTGCAGCGGCGCTTTAAGGACCGGTGGTGCCTGCGGGCTTAACCACTCATCGTGCCATGGGCAGCGAGTAGTACGCATGGTGTAACCGGAGATACAGTTCGAGTACATGGTGTCGGTAGTTTCACACTCGATCAAACGCTCTTTTAATGGCAGGTTTACATCGGATTCACGTGATGCCAGCCATAAAGATCCAGTCCAAACACCGGCGGCGCCTAATGCTAGTGCGGCTACCAGGTGGCGACCGGTAGTAATACCGCCGGCGGCCAGAATGGGGACGCCTTTCTCTTCTGCCAGATCAACAACCTGGGGAACAATAGATAAGGTGCCGATTTGACCGGTGTGACCGGCGGCATCGTAACCCTGGGCGATAATAACATCGACGCCAGCCTCAATCTGTTTTTGGGCCTGGCGAGGTGTTCCCACCAATCCCCAAACCATCATGCCTTGCTTGTGTGCACGTTCCAGCAGGAATTTAGGTGAGCCCAGGCCGGAGGCGAAAACGGGCACTTTCTCTTCAAAAACAACTTCCAGTTGAGCCAATGCGCGTGATTGATCCAGTCCGCCCCAGGTGTGCAGGTCAGGCGCTTCTTTAGGGTCGGGTATATCGTATTTGGCTTTAATCTGTTGTTCGAAGTCGCGCTGCTCCTGAGGGATCATCGCCATCAGTTCTTCAACAGTCTTCTCTTCGGGCACAGACGCTGGCAGTACCAGATCGATACCAAATTTTTTGTCGCCAATACGCTCGCGAATCCATTTAATGTCAGCGCGGATATGCTCAGGCGGATGCATTGCTTCGCCCAGTACGGCAAAACCACCGGCATTGATCACTGCGACAGCTACGTCTTTACAGTGGGTAAAGGCTACGACGGGGTATTCAATTCCCAGTTTTTCACACAGCAGGGTATGCATTGGATCGCTCATAATGGACATTTTCCTCTCGCTAACTTTTCATTCATACAAATCTGGTTTTGAGTGGTTTGAGTTATACGACAAGCGCCGGTAAAGCTCGCTCCACTTAGCCTATGGAAATCTACAGACTATCGACAATAAAATAAACTCCCGCTGCTACTTTTGCCCCATAGATGTCCCTAAAAGAGATGCTCTAGGCCGTAATTGATTTGATGCAAATGGATGGGGGTGGGAATTAGTTATTAGACTTTTTCGTCAATAAATCCGGGGCAGGGTTTGCCTGTTATTTCGTCAGACTGTTTCATCACATTTGCCATCGCGTTTTCTATCATATTCTCCATCACATTATGCCTCTTTGATGCTTTGTTGATGGAGTTGGTATGAAGCGGGTAAATTAAGGAGGCATTTTTATCGCAGATTCGCGTATAATCTTGCGCTGGGGATGGGATCGTTGAGATTGAGGCGATCCCTGGCAGGGGCAAGTGTCCATCCAGTCCCCCGTAATTTCTAATCACCTATGGAAACTCGCAATGAAGCCGGCACCATTCGATTATTACGCACCAGCGACCGTTGAGGAAGCTGTCGCTCTCCTTGAAAAGCTTGAGGATGATGATATTGATGCCAAAGTTTTGGCTGGTGGACAAAGTCTGATGCCAATGCTTAGTTTGCGCATGGCGCGCCCGGAAGCATTAGTTGATCTGGGTAAGATACCCAACCTTGATTATATTCGAGAGGAAAACGGGCATATTGCCATCGGAGCAATGACCTCCAAGCGCGATGCTGAAATGTCACTCCTGTTGAAAGAAAAGCAGCCACTGTTACATATTGCTTCAGGGCTGATTGGCCATAAACAAATTCGCAATCAAGGTACGGTAGGCGGCTCGTTTGCTCATGCCGATCCGGCGGCAGAGTACGGTGCTGTTGCCCAGGCCTTGGGTATGGATATGGTTGTGGTTGGCCCTGATGGTGAGCGGGTTATCTCGGCAGATGAGTTTTATGTCTCGTTTCTGACCACCGATATGGATTCGACAGAGGTGCTGACTGAAGTTCGGGCACCTGTTATGCCTGCGGGTACAGGGTGGTCTTTTCAGGAGATTACACGCCGAAAAGGTGATCTCGCGATGGCGGGTGCGGCAGTGACTTTGCGTATCGAGGGCGGTAATTGTGTTGATGTTGTTATCGCTGTATTTGGTGTTAATGCTATCGCTGCCCGACTTGAAGGGGCTGAACAAATAGTTAATGGCAATGCGCCCGGTGAAGCTTTGTTTGCTCAGGCTGCCCAAGCCGCCTCCGCGGAAATTGATGAGCCCATTAGCGATGTGCATGCCAGTGGCGATTATCGCCGGGCATTAATAAAGGCCCTGGTTGCCCGCTGCCTGACCGAGGCGGTCGAGCGTGTAGCGTAAGTTCTGGCGTAGTCAGGTTCATAAGGTAAAAATTCGAGATTCGGTCCCTGTAACTGTTTTAGGGGCATAAGTTTACAAGAGGTTTCATTCAATGACGACACTGCAACGAGTAAATCTGACCGTCAATGGCGTCAACTACGAGCGTGAAGTAGATCCACGTATGACGCTGGTTGATTTTCTCCGTCACGAGCTGCGCCTGACGGGCACCCATGTAGGTTGTGAGCATGGTGTGTGTGGTGCTTGTACTATTTTGAAAGATGGCAAGGCAATTCGCTCTTGTCTGATGCTGGCGGTTCAGGCCGATGGCGAAAGTCTCGAAACAGTAGAGGGGCTGAGTAGTAACAAAAGCGGTGAATTACACCCCATACAGCAGGCCTTTATCGAGGAGCACGGTCTGCAGTGTGGTTTCTGTACACCGGGTTTTCTGATGAGTACTGTGGAGCTGCTGGGCGAAACCCCCAATCCCACCGATCAGGAAATAAAAAATGCCCTTGATGGCAATTTGTGTCGCTGTACCGGTTATCAGACCATTATTCAGTCTGTGCGCTTAGCTGCTACCAAGGTTCAAGATAGTAAGCTTGCTGGCACTGATGGAAGTGCCTAGTTGTTGTGGTGAGTGTGTTGCTGGGAGCGAAGCAGTAATGCCAGCTTTTTTCTGTACCATTTTTATGATGTTTAACTGACAGATACTTTTAATCTAGAGAATATAGGACAACAAATGGCGATTGAGCTTAAAGAAGAATTTCAGGTTGCCGCACCCATCGATGAAGTGTGGCAGTTTTTGATGAGCCCGGAGCGAATGATTCCTTGTTTGCCGGGTGCATCGGTTGCA
>JAUXDF010000460.1 GCA_030618505.1 Spongiibacteraceae bacterium
TTGCGTTAAATAGTAAACTATTCGCCTTAATCGAAAGCAAAAACTGACTAATTTCTGCTTTCCCTCGCTACGAACGGTTAAACCCGACAGCCTCCTAGGAGCTAGATTTGCGTTGGCCAGGAGCGGACTTAATTTTCGAAAACTTCCGGTTTCTGGATAGGCACTAACTATGCCATTCAGGTGATAGTTCACTACAACATTAACCAGGCAACGCTGGCGATAATCAGCGCCAAGGTTACGTTCAAAAACAGTCCGGCACGCATCATTTGTTTTTGAGGGATGTAGCCCGAAGAAAATACAATCGCGTTGGGCGGGGTTGCCACGGGCAGCATAAAGGCACAGGAGGCACAAAAGGCAATAACCACCGCCATTGCCACCGGCGGCATATCCAAATCGACAGCAACAGAAATAAACAAGGGCACCAGCAAAGCAGCGCTGGCGGTATTGCTGACCAGTTCGGTCAAAAATATCACAAATAAACAGACTATCAGCAACAATAACCAGCGATTATCTAACGGTAAACGGTCACTGATGGCGTGCGCTATCCACTCACTGGCACCAGAACTTTGCAATAGCGCACTAAGAGTCAAACCACCTCCAAAAAGGATTAAAATACCCCAATTGGTTTTATCCACAAACTCTTTAAACTCAATGCTGCCACTGCCAATCATTAACACAATTGCCATGACCGCCACGAGTGAATCAAAACCTTTGCTGACACCAAACCATGCCGAAAGGGGGGAACTGAACATCCAGCCCATCGCTGTCATGGCAAAGATCACAATCACCACCAATCGTTGCAAACTCATCGGCGGGCGAGCATAGGAGAGCGACAAAGTGCCGCCAAAAACGGGGCGAAGTAGCAAATAGAGCACCACAATCATTACCGGAAACAACAAGACAAACATCGGCACACCCCAGCGTAGCCAGTCACTGAAGCTCAGACCAACAGCGGATGCGGCGATGGCATTGGGCGGACTCCCTATCAACGTTGCCATACCGCCAAGATTGCCCGAGTAGGCCAAGCCCAGCAACACAAATAAAAACAGCGGTTTTTCCTGCTGATAATTGCGTCCGGACAACAAGCCCAGCGCCATCGGCATCATCATCACCACGGTGGCGGTATTGCTGATCCACATTGATAACAAGGCAGTAATAAAAAACAGCAGCACAATAGCAGGCAGCGGTTTGCCTCGGGAAAGAGACAGGACTTTGACAGCAAATGCTCGATCCAGAGAATGTTTTTGCAGTGCTGCCGCCAGTGCAAAACCTCCCATAAAAAGAAAAATAATCGGATTGGCGAAATTGACGAAGGCCTCTTTCGCAGGAAATATCCCCGCCAATACCGCCAGCACCGGAATTAACAGGGCGGTAACACTGATATTCAGCGCCTCGCTGATCCACAGCCAGGCAATGACCACAAATATCACCAGGCCAGAGCGCACAGTAGCTTCTGCATCGACAAAGGTATTTACCAGCAGGCCTGCCAGCAGCGCTAGAACAAGCTTAAGGAGCTGGGAGAGTTTCATTCTTTGATTCCCTGTTTTACCCGAATTGACTCACAAGCAAACTGGCATACGTCACCAGCACAAAGGCATCACACAACAAGCAGTGAAGGCACCATACATAAAATGGATGTCCCTTGCACTCTTATCCTAAACCCTCTCTCCCAATACACTCGAAACGAGACAAACCATCAGGCATAAAAAAAGGCAAGACCAATAAGTCTTGCCTTTCTCACGTGCACTCGGTAAGTGCGCGCCAGCTGTAAACACGGGGTCTACAGCTTAATTTTTCGAGCGATTAGATCGCTACGATGTTCTCTGCCTGAGGACCTTTCTGGCCTTGGGTCACAGTGAACTGTACTTTTTGGCCTTCAGCCAGAGTTTTGAAACCATCACCCTGAATAGCGCTGAAGTGAGCAAAAACGTCTGGTCCAGACTCCTGCTCGATAAAACCATAACCCTTAGATTCGTTAAACCACTTAACAGTACCGGTAGTTGTAGACATAATTTCTTCCTATAAAACATAAATAATTTGTGCTGAACAATGTCAGCGGGTATTAGCTGGGAAGTGATGGTTACTTATGAAGAACAGGACGAGGTACTACAACGGAACTTCGTAATGACAGAACATAAATACAAGCCTTACTTTCTAGCTGAAGCTGATAATAAACGCTAAAAAACAAATGTCAACCATCAACAAGGCTATGTTTTTCAGCTTTTTTGCAGATCATCACAAATTACCGAGAACAAGCAAGGCCATTACGTTTTGCACTGGGCCAGAATCAATGTGCTCCGTGTTGCATTTTGGGAAAAACACCGAAAGCCGGAAACAGGCTGTATCTATTAGGCCCATCAATGGATAATACGGGTATATACGCTACTCTTTAGAAGAGTAAAAAACAACAACAAGCACCAGTAACTCACTATAGCGCTCTACTGCCCGCATATAATGCAAAACCAGTTAAACCTATGAAGCAGCTTATACAAAGTAGATCTTGGTTACTCGCCGGACTATTCCTTGGTGCCACGCTGCAAAGCCCCGCCGGTTTATCATCAGAGCTGGA
>JAUXDF010000256.1 GCA_030618505.1 Spongiibacteraceae bacterium
CGTCGAGTATATTATTTTAAATTTCATATGTTCTATCCCCTACTTTGAAGTCTGCTGGACGCCGAATGCTGCTCCAGTAGGATCCAGTAGTATTGCACCACCTTCAAACTTGAAGAACAAGCTGCCACCTAATTGAATGGATCGTTCAACCGTGGCTGTAATATTTTCGACCCGGATGTAGGGTAACCAGGCCGGAGTGATATACTTCCACGCTATTTTTACTACACCTGATCTTCCCCTACTATTCGACATCAGTTCATCTACCGGGATTTTATTGCTATCTGAGATAGTTTTAAGTTGCAGCCCTGCCAAGCTTTTATAAAAGTTACTGCCTGCTGCAGGGTCTGTTGTAAATAAATCAGTCCACAACCAGTCCCCAAATTGTACAGGTCTAAAAACAGGATCACGAGACTCCGTGTCCAAAAGCACAAAGGCCGCTCCCGTGTTGTCTTCAACCAGTGCCATAACCCCGCGGCCATCAACCTGCTGCGCCGGCTCAAGAACCTTACCTCCCAGTTGCATCACCTGGCCAACAGC
Source organism: Spongiibacteraceae bacterium (assembly GCA_030618505.1). Lineage (GTDB taxonomy): Bacteria > Pseudomonadota > Gammaproteobacteria > Pseudomonadales > PIVM01 > JAUXDF01. The sequence continues at coordinate 538 of JAUXDF010000256.1, forward strand.
CTTCTCCACATTAGTTATAGACAGTGAACCCAGCCAGGCGGGTTGCTCCTCATCCTTGATTTCGGCAATGCCACCGATCATGGATCCCTTATTGACGATCATGTAATACCCTGTCCCCTCCACAGCTTCGGAAATTTTCCAGCCAAAGAGCTTTTCATAATATGTTCGAACCTGATTGCTATCATGAGTGATAAGATCAAACCATACAAAAGTACCCTGTCGCTGGGTGCCAGGTATCTCTGAAATAGCGGGGAGCCCGGCGGTAGCTGCAAATATGACACCAGTGAAATGCAGAGAGAGAAGCAAGAGCAGTAGAGTTAGTCTTTTCTGAATCATTGTTAGAGACATGATCATGAGATATTTTTTTTAAAAGTAATAATAATTAAAGCAAATTTGCATGATGCACGCAAGAGAAAAAGGAGCCAGACCAAAATGGCACTTTTACTTATCATAAGCTCCAATTGACAGGTTCAGCCCGTCACCATTACCCAGCAGTATGGTTCGACTAAGGGCTTACAAGCTGCTCCAGTTTAGCAACAACTATTCACTTCAAGCGTCTTGCTATAAGATTTAATCGTTTTATTCGGTAGCATTGCTACTCGGATAGCCCTTCGGGATGCGCCAAAACATGAAATCAAGGGGCACCAAAGGTCGCCCGGCAGTACCTGGGGCGAGATCATCGCGCAACATAAGTACCAAATCCGAACTTACATCCGGAGAGTTGCGGAAATAGCTGTGACCATAACTATCGAGCGGTGAATCAGCTGAGCCAGCGAAGTTGATAATCGCGAAATTTGGTGTTTCATTCTGCAAATGCGTCTTTATAGTTTCGGGCATTCCATCAATCCCAAAGGTGCCGAGGCGTCCACGTGGGCTCGCAAACAACTGCGAGGCAATACCGATTGCTTTATCCTCTGGCGATGTGTATATGGTGAAACGGCCTACGCTCAAGTCAAGCTTGTCTCCCACAATACGTTGTTCAGCAACCTGCAGATCCAGGTCTGGGGCGGCGAGGATAAAGTTATGGATTTTAAAATGCTTTTTTGGGTCAAGTCCCGCTGCACGGGCGCTGAGGGTGAGGTCGCGCAGTGCTGCTAGTGCCAGGTCTGTTCCTCGGCTATGGGCGATCAGATGGATACGTTCCACCCCCTCAAACCCCGCAATTAATTCCAGGAACTTACGTAGATGATACGCAGTAAACTCACTCGACTCCCGATCATAGGTATAGCCGAACATACCAGGATAGCCAGCTGGCCAGGTATACATGATCGGCACGCCAACACGCCCGATAAAGTGCCAGAGCTCAGCTAGGGCAAAGGCTGCGTCGTCAAAAGTATTGTGGTAGCCGTGAATATAGATAAACACATCTTTACGTGGAGTTAGTTCGAGCTGGTGCATCAGGACACGCTTGAACTTCCCGGTTGCTTCCTCCAATTGTGCAGCCATATCAGGATTTACTACAACCTTACCATCAACCAAAGTATAGGGAAGAGGTGTGGGTGGGGTGCGAACGAGTTCATGCACCGTGTCAAGCTTGAGCTTCACAGGGTTGAGGCGTTTCTCGCTTCTGCTAGCCTCGACCAGATCTTCCCAGCTCATGTCTACACCGAGATCCACTGTGGTAGTGCCGAAGGCCACCGATGCAGAGCGTCCTGATCCGTAATGGACAACTCCATTTTCTTCCTGCTCCGGAGCGCGGTCAGTAACGTAGAAAACCTGAACCTCTGTGTTCTTTAGCGGTGCCTCCAGGTGCTCGTACAAATTAGTCCCATTGTTGAGGTACACGTTGGGTGTCGGCATCATTAATCTAGGGCCGCTACATCCCGATAAAAGAAATATGATACCGAAAAGCAATAAACTGCAGTAATGAAAAAGTTTTGACAACGAATATCTCCTATATACTAAAGTTAAATATTTAGTTTTCCCAGACTTCTTCAATCATCACATGTAGGATGTTGCGTAATTCTGCTGCTTTGGGATGCGTTCCCGGTGTAGCCAGTATGGATGGTGCTGTTTTATTGTCATAAAAATGTTGGTTAAACTCGTCATAAGGACTAACGTTAGTCCTATTGAACGCACCACCAAAATATAAACCTTTAGACAAGCCTGCAATTGTAGAATCAAGCCCACTATCCCAACTTGCAGTACCGCTTGCATCTACTCCCCATTTCAGAAATGCAGCGCCGCCTGCCGTTCCCCAATGTGCAACACTTTCTTCAAGCTTAGTTACCGTTTTATCGGTAAGTACAAAAGCAACAGTACGCGACTGAAAAAAACCAAACTGGAAACCGAGGTTAATATCGCTGATGGTGACAAAGAGTGGGTCGCTCCAATTCTTACCAAAACGTTTCAGAACAATACCCCTCCCTCTTCCATAACCAAACCAAAAAGCGCCTTGCTTGTAGTTGGGAAGAATCAACACCGCCCGGCTGGCACCAATGAGGTTGCGGAAACCTTCAAATCGTGGGGTCGCCATTTCCACATTAATTAATTCTACAGACTGCTCAATTAGTTCAGTTGTTTCCTCCTGCGTATCGGCCCAACAGGTGGTAAAGGACACGAGGGTTAATAGGAAAATAAAAATGAATTGAACAGATCGTAGATGGGTTATAAACTTCATGATAAGGAACCTAGTTGGGATTAATAGCCAAGATTACTTTATATTTTACACCAGAAAGCTACTCTCCCCCTCCCCCATATTAATTAAAAGATGATGATTTATTATCCTGTTTTTTTGCATAGACAGACAAGCCCATCAGTAGCAGAACTTTTTCCCAGTCATCAAGAAAAACGGAGTCATGAATTACGAATTCCTGGCTTTTCTTACAGTGACACTTAGGGGTTTCTCAATTAGAACACCCTTGTTTTTAATTTAATTGTTGGTTCTTGGTAAAGGAGTCTTATAAAGACTTGAACCGTTATGCTGGGAAACTCGCATGTGCGCTTCTTAGAAGACTTTCCTATCGTGAGGTGGAACGGCTGCCCAACTTAAGTATGTTTTGACGTAGACTCTTTCCGTCCTAGGGACTCGGCAATAAAAGAAGAAACTAAAGCATTCATACTTACACCTTCTTGTTTTGCTCTTGATATCAGTCGTGTATGTAAACTTTTGGGAATTCGAGTTATAAACTTTCCACTACAAGATTCTCCAGGTTTAGGAATTTCCCTGATATAGTATCTTTTTGGCAAGTGCGGTTGTTTTACTGATTCCAAAGGCAATAACGCCTGGTTTATCCAGATGATATTTTAGTTTTAAAGACTTGAGATAGAATCATGGATGTTTAGTTTATAATACTATGTTTATGGCTAAACGCTAACGATAATGAGTCCTACCATAATCGCCTGGTCAATGTGTGCTTCTGCGGCCTTGATACTGGCATCAATGCACTTTATCTTCTGGTTACACGACAAGAAGAAGTTTTATTATTTACTCTCCGCAGTGATGGCATTCAGCTCTAGTCTAAACGCCATTGTAGAGTTGAGTCTGATGCACAGCCACTCACTGGAAACCTATAAAATCCTGTTGCAGTGGGGGACTCTGTGTATTTTTGGCATTTTAGTCCCGATGGTTTGGTATGTGCAGAATTATTTCGCTACCGGTAAAAAGTGGTTAGCAGTTGTTATTAGTGCGCTCTGGAGTTTTGTAATCGTCATTAACTTTCAGTCTCCCGCCAGTGTGGTATTTAGCCAAATCACCGAGCTGAAACAAATTACTACTTTCTGGGGAGAAACCTTTACGATACCACTGGGTATTGTTAATCCCTGGAAAATTTTAGCGGACGCTGCGTCACTATTGATAGTAATCTATGTCAGTGATGCAACTTTTCGGCTGTGGCGACGGACGCAATGGACAAAAACCGTATTAATCGGTGTTGCCATCGTCTTTTTTATTGTAACCGCAGGCATACACACGCCACTAGTTGATGCCGGACTGATCAAAACACCTTATATGATCAGCTTTTCTTTTCTGGCTATTGTATTGACCATGAGCTATCAAGTGGTTACCGATGCGATTGCCGCCGGTGTTTATAACCGTCAAATTACCGCCAATGAAAAACGCTGGTCTACCTTACTGGAAAATGTGCAGTTATTAGTGATCAGCCTCGACCGGCACGGTGCCATTGATTACATCAACCCCTATTATGAACAGGTAAGCGGTTATACCAAGGCACAGTTATCTGGCAAACACTTTTTAAAGGTTATTCCCAAGACATTCACTGAAGAATACGCCAAACTATTTGCCTCATCAATTGATGGAGATTTACAGCAAAACCAGCAATTAACATTACAAACTAAAAATGGGCAAGTTCGTACCATAGAATGGTCCAGCGTACTGCTATTTGATGTTAATGGAAAAACCACGGGCTTATTGAGTATCGGTGCTGATATTAGCGAACATCAACAAACTGAAAATGAACGTAATCAGGCTTTATTGGATATGACTACAGCATTAAAAGAAGTCGAGATGTTAAAAACGCAATATCAAGACCAGGCCATTTATCTACGTAATGAAATCGATGCTGATTATCATTACGGTGATTTTACCGGTAGCAGCGATGCCTTGAAATATATTAAGCATAAAATTAGCCAGGTAGCGAGTCATGATACGGTGGTGCTAATAGAGGGAGAAACAGGTGTTGGTAAAGAGCTGGTTGCT
>JAUXDF010000129.1 GCA_030618505.1 Spongiibacteraceae bacterium
TTCCAAGCAGTCGCCTAGGTATTATTGATGCTATTCGCGGTTTTGCTATTTTAGGCATCCTCTTTGCTAATATACAAAGCTGGAGCGGTTACCTTTTCGTTCCTTTCACCGACCTGCAAACACTCTCTTTCGCCGAGTTTGACAGCCTGTTTTACTCCTTACACAAGACTCTGGTAGACGGCAAGTTTTACTCAATATTCTCAATGCTTTTTGGTGTTGGCTTTGCCCTGCAATACAATAAGAAGCAGCATAATCAGGCAGAATTCATCCCCGTTTACAGGCGGCGTTTAAGCTTTCTTCTTCTGTTTGGGCTCTGTCATACATTAATCTGGTCAGGCGATATCCTGACTTTATATGCCCTGCTGGCGTTTTTAATGGTAAGCCTTCGCAACATATCACCACGTCATATCTTATGGATCTCCATATCACTGTTTCTAGTTTACGTGTTAACCAATGCTTTTGCGGCTTACTTTGAGTGGTTTGACGGGGATGCACAAGCCATCGCTCGCAAGGTTTACCCCGATCAACACCCCTCCGAGGTGGTGCAAGCCTACGGCAGCGGTAACCTGCTGGCAGTATTCCAACAGAACCTACACAACATCTATTGGCGCTGGGTGGATATGATCCCAAACGGGCGAATAAGTAGAGTCTTGGCCCTATTCCTTCTAGGCTTTTATATGGGACGCACAGGCTATTTCAGTAGCAGAATTTATCAGTGGAATTATTTGATCATATTTGCCATTGCCGGCATCGGGATGCAGTGGCTTGCAATGTCCCTGAATGCCAATATGTATCACTGGGCCCAAAACAGCGAACAAATTGTTGCAAAAGTCGCGGCAGTTTCTGCGCAGGTTTTCCTAGCCTTGATGTATATGTCGATACTGGCACAGATCTACCGTTCCCGTTACGGGGAGAAAGCTCTATTCCCCCTTACTCAGATCGGGCGTATGGCATTTACCAACTACTTTTTACACACCGTCGTCGGGATTAGCCTGTTTTATGGTATTGGCTTCGGTCTATTCGGGCAACTGGCCTTGATGCCCTTGTGGGTACTGGCAGCGGTGATATTTGGCTTACAAGTACTGCTAAGCAATATTTGGCTGTCTCATTACAAACAAGGGCCGCTTGAGTGGTTATGGGGATGTTTGACCAAAGGGAAATTTACCGGCAATAAGCGTTAAGGGCCTCTCAACTAGCAGAGCTCTCAATATTGAAAAACAAAACCGCCTTGCAGATACTTTGTAGCCTCGGCGATTGCAACCGTTCAACGGTCCGGCTTTATTTAACTCGATAGTCGCAGTTAGGCTTTTCAGACATGTAATGGGTTACTCGAGTTTAGAGTTTCACGGAGGTAAAACCCAAAAAAAGTAACGAAATAATTTGACAAATTTTGGCGCTTCGCGCTGCCGCGTCTTCAGAAAGAAATTAACCCAATTTCTTCTCTGGAGGCCGCAATGAACGCAAAAGGATATGACGGTATCCCTCGCGAACTCTACCATTGGATAACATTTTTATGCAAAGCTATCGGCCAAACCGGATTAAGCATGTTTTATCTGGGTGCATTGCCAAACTAAAATCACTTAGCCTTTTGTGCAGTAACGCCAGATATTCATTTGCATCCCATTTGTTTTGAAAACAGAGTACCGCATCATCAGCGTATCGTACTATCAGTACTTCGCCTCTCGCTCTCTGTTTCCGCCATTGGTGGCTCCATAGGTCAAATACGTAGTGCAGGTATATGTTGGCCAGCAGTGGCGAGATGACGGCACCTTGTGGCACTCCACATTGGGCCGAATTTCGCACAGAGACATCATTCAGGATCTCTCAGGTTCCGTACATTGAACGTACTTGCATGCATAGGGTCTACGACCCCGCTGAGTTGTTTGACGCCTCACCATTTCAGCGTACAAACATATTGCTTTCTGCATCGCTTAACTGCATCAGCACTCAAGATTAATTAATTTCGTGGCTCAATACCTAGCCTGCAAGCACCCCTGCCAACACTTCACTTGTGAAGTTACCCGCACAAGCGCATAGCTCGGGACTGGGGCGAGTGGTTAGCTCCTACCCCATAGGGACTTTCACCCTTTATTCAACGCCAGTTTGTCCTGACGTACTAAGCGGTAATCCACTAGCGCTGATCAAGTTTAGTATAGTCTGTTTGATGAATTTGAATTCAACTTCGGCATTGTTACACCGTAAAATGTCGTCATTACCCGCAAGGCATGGCGGATATTGTTTTCCTTCACAATTCACAAAGGTGTCTTGATTCACTTTATTTGTGAGATAACTTGAAAAACTTTAGGGAAGTTCTGAATAGGTGTTTTACGATAACAAGGTCGCAATCACCACTTGTAGCGAGTCTGCTTAACACTAGGGGTTGATTGTTATTCAATGTTTTGTGAAAAGGTGCTGGGTGTTTTGCCTGTCCAGCGCTTGAAAGCACGAGTGAAACTGCTCACTTCGCTGAAACCTAAGCCCCAGGCTATTTGGCTAATATTTTTATGCTTTTCTGTCAGCCACTGCCTCGCCAATTTTTCGCGAACTTCGTCGACGATATCCTTATAGCGAACCCCTTCATTGAATAGTTTTTTTTGTAATTTGCTTTCACTAATACCCAGCAAAAGGGCAATATCGCGCTGTTTGGGAAACGGATTTTCCATTTCTTTAATCAATACATCCCTAATTTTATGACTGAAGTGTTGCTGTTGATAGCGTTCATTGTAATCACGCAAAATCACTTCGTTTCCCATAAACAGCGTTGGATTTGCGGTAGATAATATCTGATTGAATTTATCCGCCGGAGTGATTAAAGCACACTCGTCGCACTCAAATTCTACTTTACAGACAAAAAAATCCTCAAAGGGTTTTATGTCAGCCGGAGCCTTGTGCTTGAAGGTTATTTTTTCCGGGTGCAGATCCCATTGCAGATAGTGTCGGGAAAAATAAATCATCGCGGCCCAGATCGCCTCAAAACAGATAGGATGAAAACATTCATGGCCCGGCTTAATATTTACAATCAGTTCCCAGTTTTTACCTTTTCTAAAATCAAATACAATGCTGTCACTAATTAGTTGAGAATATTCCAATAGGATATCGATAGCTTGTTTGCTGTTACTACTAGTTAAGGCTGACAACCCCACGGCAAAAAAAGTTGTCGGATTAATTTCTTTTGCAACCGCCAGTGCAAAGTAGCGATCCCCGGTTGCGTTAACTGATAACTCCCATAACGCCGTCATGTTGGTGACCGGGTAGCGGTGCATAGGATCGGAAAGTCTGCTTGTATCCAGCCCGGCTTCTTGAAACAGGGGCGCAGGATCACACCCATAGGCCCTCAGTGCTTGCCATATAGCATGCGCCCATGTTGCTATTGTTGTATCAGTATGTAAGGTTTCTTTGTGTCTCATCCCCTCTCCTGTATGCCTTACTTAGACGTGCATCACTGCCAATTGATAAAAAGCCAACGCGTGCTCGACAATTAAGGGTATTCAGAATTCTTATTATGATCTAGTTATTTAAAAGAAACAGCTTCTTATCAAAACAATTTACCAATAGCTCACTATTGACCTTAATCTTACCTCTCTCACCAAACTGATTTTTTCAGGGCTTTCTTAAATAAATCATTGTCCGTTTAGCGGAAAATAATGCCTGAACCCATACTTTTTGAATAGAAAGTACGGAAATAGTCAAAAGATATATGGCAATAGGCAAAATACAATAATTCGTCATTGATAAACTTGGTTTCGTGATGAAGCTGTGAACGGTTACGACGACCGATGATTTGGGATCATTTGCCAGAAAAAACTATACCGGCAAATCAGCGGCAGATCATCAGTATACCTACAGACAGCCTTAAAAATAATGATAACTTTAGCAGGTAAAAATGATGGACGATGTAAACTACCCTCGAAATACTATTAAGACAAACCAAAGCTCTTTGTTAACAGGCAGTGTCGTTATTTTGACCGCAGCCCTCATTCAAGGTTGTTTACCGCCACCTGAATACAATAGCTACCCCGACAAATTCCAGCAAAACTCCGGGTCTGCAGCTCAGTCGTGGAGCTCGGCAACCTCCAACCCTATAGCTGACAACTATTTACCTCAGCACCCTGGATTGTCACCTAACGGTCGTAACGGCACCCATGGCGATGCCTATTCATCTGGCACCTACAGCACCAGTGGCCCTTTGGGCGTAAACCCGGTGGTGGATTCTGCGATTACCGTTGACTACTGGCGCAACAAACAATTGATCCACTTGGCAGGTGAGTGTGTATCCATGCTGTTCGACAGAACAGGAACAAAAATGTATGCCACATGCACAGACATCAATGTCATGAAACTGCTGACAATGGACCTAAACGATAACTTTAATCGCACCGCTGTCATGACCTTGCCCTTACGCCCAAATCCAGGTGAGTCATTGGATGATCAAAAGCGTGACTCCTCTGGTGGAATATATTTTCACGTTATTGATGACGGCAATGGGAATGATCAAATCCTGACGGTTGACGCACTCGAGCGCGTACGTGTTATCCAGCCCAACGGTCAAAGCAACCCGGGTACAGGAGCAGATTACGGGTTTTCTGTGCTCGAAAGCTATAATATAAAACCGCTTCTTCCCAACCAGACAACTTCTAAGCTGACTGATGCGATGCTTGATTGGAACGATAGTAATCTCATCTGGTTTATTGGCAAAGATGGTACGGTTGGCTTGATCAATCGGACGGACGAAACGATCCAGACAATACAGCTATCTCATTTGGATGAAAACAATCAGCAGGTTAATGAAGAAATACAAAACTCTCTGGCAGCAGATGAAAATGGATTATTGGTAGTCTCCAGTTCAGCTATGTACCATTTCAGTGCTAATGCCAACAATGCACCTACTGAGGATTGGCGTACCGAATATGATCGTGGTGGCTCTGCATCAGGAACCTTTAGTGAGGGTTCTGGCACCACACCTACCGCCATTGGTCCCGATTACGTAGCAATTACCGACTTTAGCGACCCCGTCAAAGTCGTTGTTTATAACCGTCATAACGGGGTGGAAGTGTGTAACTACCCTGTTTTTCAACAAGGTGTCAGTTCTACTGAAAACTCTCTGATAGGCTACTACGACACAGCCTCGCAGACAGCGAGCATCATTGTGGAAAACAACTTTGGCTATGATTTGCCCGTCAACGAGAATGACCCCATACCACTGCTAGGATCAGGTGTTACTCGTATTGATGTTTCATCAGGCGGTGTGTGCTCTCAAGCCTGGCACAGTAACGAAGTTTCCCCCTCCTCCATACTAAAACTGTCGACCGGTAACGGCCTGATATACATCTACACGCCAGAGTTCAACAATGGAAACATTGCTGCAAAAAATACCGCTTGGTATTTAACCGGCCTGGATTTCGCAACGGGTGACACTAAGTTCAAGGTATTGACGGGCATTGGTGCACAGTGGAATGTAAACTATGCAGCGGTTGCAATTGGTCCAGACGGTGCTGCTTATGTTGGATCCTTGCGGGGTATTATTTCTGTAAAGGATAACTAAACAAAATCCATATATTTGTTGTTGATTGTAAACTGGCCATGAGGATGGCCGGTTTTTTATATATCAAAGAGAGGATTCATTCAAAGCTAAGAACGAGGAAATTCATTGTAAGAATTTTATGCGAGCGATTATCAAACCTAACTGCTGAAAATAGCACGCCCCTTCCTGTATGAAAGAACCAGTAACATCACTTTTATCTGAGTTAAGAATCAGGGTTAAATAACCGAAAGTCCCCACAAGTCAGTACGCCGAAATTATTGAAGATCAGATCGATTCCATATACCTTGAGCGATTACGAAATGGTCTGAAAGTCTGCAACGTGGAAAAGTTATTGGAAAGTTGTGGGATCAGTAAAACTCCATTGCAGTCACTCAAAGATCCTGCTTTATTCAACCCGACAGTCGCTTTTGGGCGTTTCAGACATGTTATGTGTTGAAATCACACTTTATATGATAATCATCAATATCGCGCAGACTGCACCCCAATGGCATTGAATGGGTTATAATCTCTCCCTCTATGATGAGGACAACACCAAATCCCCATGCGCCTGGACAAATACCTCAGCAATTCAACAGAGCTCACCCGTTCTCAGGCAAAAAAGGCTCTTAAAGCGCGTCTTGTTACCGTTGACGGCTGTGTTGTTAAAGATGGCGCTACGCAGATTACAGCGGAACAAACTATCCGCCTTGATGACTGCCCTGTCGAGGCAAGCGGACAACGTTATTTTATGCTCTATAAACCCGTGGGTTATATATCTGCCACTAAGGATAAAAACCAGCTCACCGCGTTTGAACTGCTTGATGAAATCAATCTGGATAAATTACATATTGCCGGAAGGCTTGATATCGATTCAAGCGGCCTGCTGTTAATCACTAGTGATGGCAACTGGTCTCACAGAATCACCTCCCCGAAACATCACTGCGACAAACGCTATCAGGTTGAAACCAGCGAGGTCATTGCACCCTCCGCCGTCGAAAAATTTGCCGAAGGTATTTTATTGTCCAGTGAAAGCCGCAAAACCCGTCCAGCTAAACTGGAGATCATTGATGATTTTAACGCAGTAATTATTATTAACGAGGGGAAATACCATCAGGTCAAACGTATGTTTGCCGCCGTTGGTAATCATGTTGATTCCCTGCACCGCAGCAGCATTGGTAAGATCACGCTGGATGAATCACTGCGCGAAGGTGAATACCGTCCACTCACTCATGACGAGATTAATAGTATTTAAGCCATGCAGGATACCGCCCTTTCCCTATTGCTTGCCCATAAAACAAGCAGTGACAAAAACATCTGGTTTGCCGATGAAAATATTGCTGGCGAAACGATACCCAATGCCTGCGATAAGTGGCGCCCTAAGGTAATCAGCAATCGCATTAATGTTGTTAATCATTTTCAAGCGTTGGATTACCCGGCAGAGTTCAGCGATTTTGATTGTTCCGCTATTGCAGATGAAACTATTGATGTCGTGCATTATCGCATTTCAAAGGAAAAAGCGGCTGTTCACCATATTATTAACCAAAGCTACCGCATGCTTAATGAAGGCGGACAACTCATAATTTCAGGGCTGAAAAAAGAAGGCATAAAAACCTACATTAAAAAAGCGGCAAGCCTATTTGCCGGCGAAAAGCTTCAATATAAAGATAAACCTCATACTTTTTGTGCAGTGCTGACAAAAGCACAGTCCGATCAAGCAGAATACCTTAACGACAAAAACTACCAGAACATTCGACTGATTGGCGCTGAGGATAGCTTCAGCTTATATAGCAAACCCGGCGTTTTTGGCTGGGAAAAGATTGATAAGGGCAGCGCCTTTCTTGTTGAACATCTTGCAGATTTTTTATCGCCAATATATAAGAAAGATACTTTACTTGATCTTGGTTGTGGTTATGGCTATCTATCTCTCATGGCAAGTCAGTACGGATTTAAACAGATTAGCGCTACTGACAATAATGCAGCGGCACTAAAATCCTGTGAATATAATTTTTCACATCACAAACTGAACGCCATCACTCTTGCTGATGATTGCGCTGCAAATATCAAAGACAAATTCGATATTATCCTCTGCAACCCTCCCTTTCATCAGGGATTTTCGATAGAGGGCGTACTGACCGATCAGTTTCTTAGTACCGCAAAACGACTGCTTACAAAGAAAGGGGCGGCATTATTTGTGATCAACTCCTTTATCCCACTTGAGCGAAAAGCTCAGCAGTATTTTGATCATGTTGAAATATTTGCGGAGAATAGAAGTTTTAAGTTAGTGCGCTGTCAACAGTGACTAGGCTAGTGCCCATCCAGAAACTGCTGATTTTCGAAAATTAAGTCCGGTCATGGCCAACGTAAATCTAGCTCCTAGGCCTTTTCAAGGCCTTTAAGTCGCAAGATTTACGTTGGCCATGACC
>JAUXDF010000318.1 GCA_030618505.1 Spongiibacteraceae bacterium
CTGACTGTTGTGCCACCACAAACATTTTCACCACTTCACCGGATTTATCATCAGGCACACCAATCGCAGCACATTCAATCACGCCTGGATGCTCGCTCAGTACGTCTTCGAGCTCATTGGGGTAGACATTAAACCCGGACACCAGAATCATATCCTTTTTCCGGTCAACAATTTTCATGTAACCATCGGCTTCCATGACCGCGATATCGCCGGTGTAAAACCAGCCATCTTTCATCACCTTATCGGTTTCATCCTGACGCTGCCAGTAACCTTGCATCACCTGAGGCCCCTTAACACACAGTTCGCCGGCCTCCCCTACAGGTAATTCCTTACCATCATCATCTACTATTTTTATCCGTGTCGAAGGTACCGGCAAACCAATAGTACCCACACGATTACCACGCCCTGGATTAACAGAAACAACCGGGGACGTTTCTGTCAGCCCATAACCCTCATAAATAGGCGAGCCGGTAATTTTTCGCCAGTTTGCCTCCGCAGAATGGGTCAGAGCCATACCCCCTGACATGGTCATTTTTATTGCAGAAAAATCCAAATCCTGAAATTCTTCGTTATTACACAAACCAACAAATAAAGTATTTAGACCGCAGAAACCGGTAAATTTCCATTTAGACAGCTCTTTCACCAGGCCAGGTAGATCTCTGGGGTTAGGTATCAATATCGTGTGGCTACCTTTAAGCATACTGATCAAACTAAACAGGAAGGCATAGATGTGATAAAGCGGCAGCGGCTGAATTAATATCTCCTTACCCACATCAAAATCATAACCTTCAAATATTACCGAACACTGCAGTGTATTTGCCAACAAATTTTGGTGTGTCAGCATCGCCCCTTTGGCAACACCGGTTGTTCCACCGGTGTATTGCAAGACAGCAATATCATCAATCTTTCGCTCGACTTTCTGCATCGGCTGACGACTACCCAAACGCATCACTTCAGTGAATTTATGCGCCTGGTGCAATTTATAAGGAGGCACCAATTTCTTGATGTGCTTAATCGCATTGTTCAACATAAAACGTTTAAGAGGACTGTGCAGATCAGCCAGCTCGGTAACAATCACCTGCTTGATACCCGTATTGGGTAAGGCTTGCTGCACCACCGACGCCACGTTTGCCAATACCACCAGCACTGTTGCTCCGGAATCATTAAACTGATGTTCCAGCTCCCGCTTACTGTATAAGGGATTAGTATTCACAATCGTCATGCCCGCACGTAATGCGCCAAACACCACCACGGGATACTGAATCACATTGGGCAACTGGACTGCGATACGATCACCGGGTTTTAACTCAGTATGGTTTTGCAGATAGGAGGCAAAATCCGCTGAGAGCTTATCGAGCTCACCATAAGTGATGGTACGCCCCAAACTGGTAAAAGCCGGCAGATCACGGAATTGCTCAACCGCCTCTTCAAAGGCTGCGGTAAGATTAGGATACTTGGTTATATCCACATCATTCGGTATACCCAGCTTGTTTTGTTGCTCTTTTATTGTATTTTCCAGCATCAGCCTGATTTTTTCCTGTGTAATTCCAAGAAACGACAAGTACCCGCCGACAAGCACCTGCTAAAATTTCCAACCCTATCGAGCAGTATAGCTTGAGTCAATGACTCTCAGGCATTTCTATAGCCACATTTCAGCAAACGCCTCTCGTCCTCTAATACTTTTGCGATACAATAGTTTGGCAGTTTATTTTTTGGCGCCTTTTTTGACGGCCAGATTTGACCTGCTTATTCCTGTTTATACTACTTTGAAATCAAGGATCCCACCGTGAGCATTCTGGAAAATGTAACATTTGATGAAATTGAAATCGGCCGCACGGCTAGCTATAGCAAAACCCTAAGCGAAGAAGATCTGGTATTGTTCGCCAAAGTATCGGGGGATGTAAACCCTGTTCACCTGGATGCTGAATTTGCCAAAACTACTCAGTTTGGTGAGCGTATCGCCCATGGCATGTACACCGGCTCGCTAGTTTCGGCGGCTCTCGGGATCGTTTTACCCGGCCCTGGCACTATTTATCTGGGGCAATCCCTGCGCTTTCGTGCGCCCGTGATGGTAAACGATACTATTACCGTGAATATGGAAGTGGTAAAAAAAAGGGATGACAAGAAATTTGTCACTCTTGAGTGCACCATCGTCAACCAACACGGCAAGAAGGTCGCAACCGGTACCGCCGATGTGATTGCCCCCACCGAAAAGATCAAGCTGGATGCACCCGAGTTACCCAATATCATTATTGGATAAGCGTCAGTATTGGCTAAATGTAATTTATTTCAGCAAAGACACAAAGCTCGTCATTCCGGCAGTCTTTTGGCCGGAATCCAGTTTTCAGATCTCTGGATCCCCGACAAAACACTTCGGGGATGACGAAGATGGGGGCAGAGTGTTTATTTCATTATGCTGAATAATTACGACCAAACAGTAAAAAGCAGAGCTGCTATGCGCCCTGCCCTCCCTCTTTAGTTTCTTCAACAAACTGGCTGACATCAAGAAACTGCAGTTTCAGGGTGACAGCACCCTGCTCCGCCAAATCTGCCCCCAACACCAGCATATTCAAATGCTCACCGTCTTGCATCATACCGGGCAAATTAAAGAGAATACTTCCTGTCTCCTCATCGGTGAAAACGTCCAGCTCGCCTCCACCCTGAACCTGCTGAGCAATCCGAGCCAACATCGCCTGCAAGACATTTTTAAAGGCAGCGTAATTCAACTTACCCAAAAATTCACTGTGATCAAGCGATAGCTTCATATCAAGCTCGGAGTCATCCTCCATCTTGATACGTACAAGATGAGCGATGCCGCCCCCTTTCACTTTGAGAAACAAGCGTTTGGCCTCATCACGAGAGCTATCAACAAATACCTTATAAAGAAGATTCACCGCGATAGTGATAAATTTGTCTGGCTCAAACGTATGGCTTTGATAGTGATTCATGACTTCCTCTGACTCTGGTACTGGCGACAAATGATGCTGTTACTACTGAGAGTTAGCAGCTCTTAAACCCTAAAGTTTATAAATATTCATAAAAAGACGGTCTAATTCTATAGCAAATCGCACTATAAAATTCAGTAGATATATAGCAGCTCACAAGGATTTTTACACCCAATGTAATGAATTAACACATATTTTCATCTAATAAAGAATGGAAACACTAGCGAACACCATGATTTATAAAAAATTATGCTAGAATTAGCCAATATTCCATAAGGGTTACCTTTACTCCTTTCGCCACGCTTCCAAACTAGGAATTTTCTGCTTCATGCCTTACCGCGGACTTCTTGTCAGCCTTATCCTCTGTATCTTTTCTTTGAGCAATCCAGTCTTCAGTCAGGATCTTGCCAAAGAACAGCAGAAACTCCTCAATTCACAGCAAAGCATTATTGATATCCAAAACGAACAAAATAAGCTCGAAAAAGCTCTGAGCACAGAAAAAAGCAACATCAGCAAACTTGAAACTGATCTGGCGCCATTAACCAAAGCAACGAATGAGGCCAAAACAGCGCTGGATCAAGCTACCGCAACGGCAGTCGCATCACCGACTACGGAAAATAGTGCAAGGGTTAAAAATGCTGAATTCAAGTTGATGCTGGCCGAGCGAAAATACAACAAATCAAGCGGTGGACTGCAAAAAACGCAAAAGACGGTTAAAAAGCTGGAAAGCGACTATAAAGCTAATCTGAAAAAAATCGAGCAAACAAACAAGGATATTTCCGAACAACAGAAGAGAATAACCTGGCTGGAAAACAATCAAGAGAAAGTAGCCTTACAAGAAGCAGAAAAACTCAAACAAGCCGAACTGAAGCGCCAGGAAGATGAGCTAATCCAAAGTAAGATCGCCTTGGCAGAATCACAGGCGGAACAAGCCGCTGCTGCACGAGAGATCACCCGCTTAAAATCCATGCTTCTTGAACAGAGCGATAGCACCTCAAACGGCTCTGCGCTTGCAGGGGCTGCAGCAGTTAGTGGTGCCGTAATAGTAGGTTCATCAGCAGGTAGTGCCAGTGCCGCGACAGCAGGGGCAATTTCAGCAGCACCTGCCTCACCAACAACACCAGAGCCGTCCGCAATCAGCACAGGTGAAAATACAACAGACAAACCCACAGGAATCACATCACCCGCCAATTCTGCAGCGGCACTCGAGACAGCCGTAGAGGCTGACAGCACTACAGCTAAGCTCACTCCAGAGCAAAGCAAGGCGCTCGCCAAAGAAGAGCATGCAGCTTTTGCCCTGCGAATTTCGCAGCTCAGCCGAAAGAAAAAGCGCTCAACCCCCGATAAAATTTTGCACCTTAAACC
>JAUXDF010000319.1 GCA_030618505.1 Spongiibacteraceae bacterium
GATCCTGGCCAACGCAAATTTTGCGACTTAAAGGCCTTGAAAAGGCCTAGGAGCTAGATTTGCGTTGGCCAGGAGCGGACTTAATTTTCGAAAACTTCCGGTTTCTGGTTAGGCACTAGTTATCTATTATCAGCAATTTGCCAATATAAACTGTGCTGATAAGAGGTATTCTAGGCCTCTACCACTAAATATGCCACTATCTGGGCGAATCTACTATGGTACTGATATCATCAATACACATAAAACTGACTTTTTAATACCGTTAAAATGACTTCCAACAATTCGGTCATTCCATCAAAACATCACCCTGAACTTCCGACAACCTGCTGCACATGCTTCAGCATCTCTTTTGTTGAGGGCCGCCCTGCTGCTCCATAGATATTTAACAGGCCAGGCTGTGAGGCCCAATAGAACTCTGCTACCCGGTCAACCCGAGGAATAACAATAAATGAAGGTTGCAGAAATGGTGCCATCGGATGACCGCTTTTTGTAGTGGCGATACCCAAAGTGTTCTCCATTATCATTTCAGGGTCACTTAAAAAGGTAAAGGGCAGATTATGTCTATCGCGCCAGACTTTTAGCACCTGCGGCGCCTCGTTAGTAATACCCACAATACGAACACCGGCTTCTACAAATTTCGCCTCTGCCTTTCGCAAACCATGCCAACTTTTAATACAAAAGGGGCACCATTTCCCCCGGTAGCTAAGCAAGGCTAGCGGCCCAGATGCCAGCTCTTCGGATAAACGCCAAGGCTTGCCGTTATGATCAAGCAATTCAAAGTCATCAATGGTTTTTTCATTATTGATCATAACGGTAATCCTCAATTCATTCCGGTTTTTTATATGACTGGAATTATTAACCCAGAAAGTAGAGAACAGGAGTCAATTTGGTTTTTGCCGCTAACCAGGAGGCTATAAAAACGCTACCCCAGATTAGCGCCAATTGATTCAGGTCATGCATCGCACGCTCTCATTATTTATTTTTGTATTTGTAAAGCGTACATAGCAATACTCGCCGAAAGGCGACGCTAAGGGAACTTCAAAAACTCATGCTAAGCCTGAGGGAGTTGTGACTGACATTCACCTCAAACTCTTCTCTTTTGGATACAAAAACAAAACTCATTGAAGCCCCCAGCAAAGCGCCGGCAAAAACATCTGCAGAGTGATGATGTTTGGTTTTTACGCGACTCCAACCAACATAAGAAGCCAAAAGGTAAGCCGGAGCACCCAGCTGCCAGCCATAGCGCCGCTGGATAAAGGAGGCACTGGAAAATGCTAATGAGGTATGACCGGATGGAAAACTGTCATTTGCATCTGCCTCGGGGCCATCTTCGGGGCGGGGTGCATTAATGGCTGATTTAAGCACTACTGTCGACAAAAAAGTCGCGCCGAATGATTTATAAAAGCTGCTCCGGCCTTCCTTATCATTTTCAAAGTAACTAAGCCCAACAGCAGACAAAGGCAGCAACAATAATAAGCTATCCGCTGCGGTTTCCAGATCGGCATGAAGGTTTTGACAAAACAATAATGAAAAAACGAAGACGACTTTTATTTGTAATGAATCAGCCTTAAATACAGCCATCAATAAAATGGCCAGATGAGTGGCACCAGCAAAACGGTGATAACACCTATTACCACGGTTAATGGTGTGCCAATGCGGACAAAATCCATAAAGCGGTAATCACCCGGGCCATACACCATCAAATTAGTTTGATAACCAATGGGCGTTGCAAAGCTGGCTGAGGCGGCAACCATTAAAGTAACTGCCAGTGGAGCCACATTAACCCCAAGTTGTTCACTGCTCGCCAAAGCAACGGGGAATAAAAGAACAGCAGCGGCAAGGTTGGAGATAATCGCTGAAAAGGCTGCAGTCAGTGTAAACAGCATGATGATTGTCACCCAGGGGGAAGAGCCTGCCACACCAATCATCAGCTCAGCTATCCATTGGGCCGCGCCACTGTTACCCATTGCGGTACCCAAAGCGATAGAGGATGCTATAACCAATAGTACATCCCACTTGATACTATCGCGGGCTTGTTGCACGTTGACGCAGCCAGTCACTATCATCCCGCCAGAGACTAACACCGCCGCCTCGAACATGCGCAGCACGCCACTGGTGACCAATACCACCATCATCAGTAATAAACCCAAAGCGACAAAACGGCGCTCGTGACGAATTGGCTGGGAGTTTTCAACCTGACTCACCAACAAAAAATCATTGGAATATTTCTGCTGATCAACAAATTCCTTGTGTGCCTCAAGCAATAAGGTATCACCAGGCTTTAGCTCTATATCACCGATCCTTTCCTTAATACGTTCGCCCTCTCTGGCTACCGCGATAATAGCAGCACCATAGGAAGATCGAAAACGGCCATCCTTCACTGACTTACCCAACTGAGGAAAGCGCGGAGAGATCACCACCTCAACCAAACAGCGATCAGTACGCTCGGTATCAATTTTAAAAGCCTGCTCTTCTGCCGAGCGCAAACCGTGAATTTTTTTCAGGTCGACAACAGACTCAACATTACCCGCAAAGGACAAACGATCATTTGCACAAAGCATCTCGGAGGGAGACACGGCAGGTATTAGTCGGCCATTACGTTGAATCTCAACAAGAAACACACCTGGCAGGTTTCGCAGCCCCGCCTCCTCGATAGTTTTTCCAGTTAAGGCACTATAGGGTTCCACTGTCATGGCAACCATATATTGACGCATATCTTCAAAAGGTCGACTGACTATAAAGCGGTTTGGCAATAACCAGCGACTAAAGAGCAGCACAAAAATAATCGTTGCAACAACCAACGGCACTCCAATCCAGGCCAGATCAAACAAGGCCAAACCCTGCCCGGGCATCGCCTCCTCCAGCATGCCATTCACAACCAGGTTGGTACTGGTGCCAACCAACGTACAGGAGCCGCCAATAATGGCGGCATAGCTGAGCGGAATCATCAGCTGGGATACCGATAGTTTATAACGCTTGGCCCAGTCACTAATTGCCGGCACCAGCATCGCTACAACAGGAGTATTGTTTAAGAGTGAGCTCATCACCGCAACGGGAAACATCACACGAAACTGTGCGGCGCTTAATGATTTAGGTTTACCGAGAAGAAGGTTTGACAGCCAGGAAACAGCGCCACTGTGGGCTAATCCAGCGGCTACAATATAAAGAATTGCGACGGTTGCCATACCTTCATTGGAAAAGCCACTAAGCGCCTCCGGTATACCAATCACGTCGGTGAGTAATAAAAAAATCACACCAACAAACAAAACAAGTTCGGGAGCAAAACGATTGCTCATCAAACCCGCAAAACAAGCTACTATGGTAAAAAGTGTTATCCATGCATCCATCGTCTGAGCGGCCCTTAAAGCTTAGCGAGAATAGAATTGGGAAAACTGACGGATAAAGTCTTCAAGCATATCTGCCGGCAAATCATTAATGCCCGCCGCCGCTTTACGACCGCCACCCGTTGGAAAACTACGGCACAGCTCATCGGCACCGGTTTTATTATCCAATGGAGCCCTGACACTAATCAAATAGGTGCCGGATGCCTTTGCAGTCAATACCGCGTGGGCTCGCGCAGGATGAGCGTTAGCGAGATCATTACTATAAACACCACTGACTCTCCTGGCCCAAGGCTCATCAGGCAGCATAAAGGCTGCGACCCGCCCCGTCTGGTAGTGTGGCGCTATTGCTGCCGCTGCCGCCATATCCTGATGATAGCCGGTTTCCAGCTTTTCAAAAGTCTCTTTACACTCATTGATAAAATCAAAAGGATTGGTAAAGGGGCGAAGCAGTTCAAAAAGCTGATCAGGGGGGAAGTGTAGATCTTCAATTGAAGCGCCATAACCATTGTAATTCAGGTATATACCAAAGCTCTCAAGCAATTCGAGCTTGGTGGCATCCAGATCAAGCGGCTTGGCCAGAGCATGTGCGCTCTTCTTTAAATTATCACCAAAGGCGCCAACAATCGCCCACTCGACAAACTGCCCCTTTAAGTGCTGATTCACCAAAATACTGGTACACATATCAGCGGAGGTGTTAATCAAGGTGGTAAGTTTATCGTTCTCGGGAATGTCGCCGGCAAAATGATGGTCTACATAGAAAACTTCAGCACCCGCTTGCAGGGCTGTCTCCAGTCCTGCACGATTTTTATCCAGAGAAACGTCAAGAACCGTCAGTCGATCTCCTGCGCTGCACTCAAGCCCGTCGAGCAACTGAATATCGCGTTTAACACCTGTTACCAGCTGACTATCTAAAGCCTCTGCATTTCTCAGCTGAAGCAAGGCACAGAGACC
>JAUXDF010000330.1 GCA_030618505.1 Spongiibacteraceae bacterium
CTCTTTCAATTTTCCTTTAAAACCCTCACTCAAAGCTCCGGCAAGGCCTGGCGCTTCGGCAATAATACCAATTTCGGTATTCCAAACCGCCGAGCGAGGATCAATATTAAAAGAGCCAATAAATATCCAGCGCCCATCAATCGTCAGTGTTTTTGCATGCAAGCTAGCACCGGATGAACTGCCCATCTTGAATTTTGATGATATATCCACGGAGTTAACCCCCGGCTTATATTCGAAAATCTCTGCACCAGCGGCCAGCAAATCCATACGGTAGCCCATATAACCGGCGTGGACGGCGGCAACATCCGTTGCCGCCAGTGAGTTGGTGAGGATTTTTACGTCTATCCCCTCTTGCTCCATACCTACAATATAATCCACAAAACGACGACCCGGTACAAAGTAGGGAGAGACCATCACCAACTCCCTCTTCGTATGCCCAATGATTTTACTCAACTTGGCACCCAGGTGGGTTTGCTCTCGATTGTCATCACCTTCAATTTTGATAGGATCATCGTAAATGGTGGCAGCACGCCCCCAATGCCAGTCCAGCTGTTCCATTCGCTCACTAAACTCATCATACGCTTCACGGATCGCTTCAGCATAAAAGGATGTTTTTACCTGCTGGTAATTTTCTTTCAGCTCTACACGCAACTGCTCCAGAGTCATTCCTGCATCGTATTCAGGGTAAAAATGTTTGAAGCTAAGGACATACCGATGATTCCAATACAGATCAAAAGCCTGAGACACCTCATCAACAGCACTACCAATGGCAAGAGTATCGAGATCAGCAAATTGCACATGCTCTCCTGCCTGAAAATACTCATTGCCAATATTACGCCCACCGACAATAGTGGCTTGGTTATCCGCTGTCAGCGACTTGTTATGCATCCGGTGATTGACCCGACCCAGGTCAGTGGCAAAGTCCATTAAACGACGGGAACGGCTATTAAAAGGATTAAACAAACGCAGCTCCAGGTTGGGGTGGCTATCCAATGCTGCCAACATGGCATCCTTACCCTTAGTATCCATATCATCAAGCAGCAAGCGAACCCTGACCCCACGATCCGCTGCATCAAGCAAGGCTTTGAGCATCAACTTGCCGGTCATATCGTCATGCCAGATATAATATTGCACATCCAGGCTTTGCTCTGCTTTGGCAATCAAAACAAGGCGGGCGATCAAGGCTGAGGTGCCGGTTTTTAGTGGGTGAAGCCCGGTAAGGCCGGGGTGCTGATCAGCATAAGGAGAAATGAGCTGCCCAAGATAAGTAGAACCGGTATTAGACAGCACAGTACTATAAACTTTGCCTTTCTCTACCGGCAGGCTTGTGCAAGCGGCCAATAGAAAACCGGCAAAGAGAGTTAAGGTCGATAACTTGAGCATTACATAAACTCTGGCAAACATAGCCTGCTCGCTATTAAAAATGTCATTATCCACAAAATACCCGACTAATTACAGCGCTCTGCCACAGCCCCTTAATACCCGACCCGCCTGGCTTATTATAACCGTAGCGGCAAAATCTTCACCGCTCATTACATCCTCACAAGGCTCACCAGAAATCAGGATCTCTGCCTTTACGGGTTTTTCCAGGGTAAATAACGTCTTTCGCTGCAGCTTATGCTTTATAGGCTTAACATAGGAGTAGCGGATTTTGCTTTGACCGTAATCAGTCACCAACAAAATCTCTTTTCCATCAATGATTTCCAACAACCAGCCAGGCTCCTGGCCAATGGCGCGAAAAGAGACACCCCGCAATTTGGCCTTGTGCCAGACATTGTTAATCGCCTGCTCCCTGGCGACGGCATCTTCGTCCTGACTATTACCACAAGCAGACACGGGAAGTATAAACAGCAATAAAAAAAGTAATCTACCTGCCATCCTGTTGCACTCCACTTCCCAGGCTACTATTGAGTTACACTATAAATTAAAACATCCACCTGATACGCTATAAAAGTATAGGGTATCTAATTATAAAGAGGGAACAAGGGTGAATTCAATTGATTCGGGCGTTCGACTACAGGCCTTATTATTACTGCTACTATCAATAATATTCCTGTCCACACCATTTGCCTATGCCGCTGATATACCGCCCGAATCAACGGCAACGCAAGAGACAAAAACAAAACTCGATAAGCTGCTGAAATCAATAACAACAAAGGCGAATTCCGTCACTCAGCTAGAAGGCAGCATTGCCGGCAGGGAAGGGCTAAGCCGGAAAATAATGGCAATACGCTTGGCTCAAGCCAGAGACGCTCTACTTGAAAGCAATCTGGATTTTATTGGCGCAGTGCTCGAACAGCAAAAAGATGGACAGCCCCTCCCCAGCTACCAGGAGAAGGCAAAAATCATGCTGGCTTCACATCGAGCTCTGGCAAAGAATATTCAAACCAGCATAGTTGCACAAATTACCA
Source organism: Spongiibacteraceae bacterium (assembly GCA_030618505.1). GTDB lineage: Bacteria > Pseudomonadota > Gammaproteobacteria > Pseudomonadales > PIVM01 > JAUXDF01. The sequence goes on from JAUXDF010000330.1 coordinate 2,412, forward strand.
TGCCAGCAGAAGACCTATCTGCTGCTGCTGAAGCCGCCGCGTACGAGCGCATTTTTCACCACACGGCCAATTTGGATCACCTCTACCTTTTGCTTATCAACTCCATTAATTTCGCCCGCCAACTCGGCCTTGATGCCAGCGCCGACGAAGCTCAGCTTAAAAATGATCTATCGAGTCGAGCCGCCAACGTTTCCGTATTATTGGAACTGGCTCGTAATGATGTTCGTGGTTTTCAAGCCGGGGTCGCCGTACTTCCGGACGATACCGAACTCATGGCCCGCCTGAATCTGGCAAAAGGGCGAATCCACAAGCTTGCCGCGGCACTGAACGAAACCGTTATTCTGATGAATCAACTGGAAATGGAAACGACGAGCTATCACGAACTCAGCATTGCCGCGACTGGTCAAATCACCGCCGAAGCACTCGAAGGTGGAGTAATGAAAATGCTCATCCTTGGCTGGGGGAAAGAGATGAGCAGACTACTGATAGAAGAAGGCCCTGATCTTTTCCTCAAGCTACTAATCTTTATTCTTATTATTGTTGCCGCCAGAAAATTTTCCCGAGTTGGCAAAAAAATGACCGAGATGGCCATCAGGCGATCTGATGCCAAGCTCTCACTGCTGTTGCGACGTATGCTGATTTCGATAAGCGGCAATATCATACTAATTCTGGGTATTTTGATCGCATTATCGCAGATTGGTATTTCTCTTGGCCCCTTACTGGCAGGTTTAGGTGTGGTCGGTTTTGTGGTCGGTTTTGCCCTGCAGGATGTGCTCTCCAATTTCGCCTCTGGCATGATGATATTAATTTATCGCCCCTTCGATGTGGGTGACCTGGTAGACACCGGAGGAGTATTTGGTAAGGTAAATCAAATGAGCCTGGTTAACACCACCATTCTCACCCTGGACAACCAGACTATCGTGATACCCAATAATAAAATCTGGGGTGACGTCATTAAGAATGTAACCTCACAGGTACATCGACGCGTTGATTTACTCTTTGGTGTCGCCTACACCGACAACATCCCCACCGTTGAAAAAATTCTTCAGGAAGTAGTGGATGCGGATAAACGAATTCTGGATGAACCGGAAGCTATTGTGCGCTTGCATGAGCTGGGCGATTCATCGGTTAATTTTGTGGTTCGCTCCTGGGTGAAAACAGAAGATTACTGGGACGTCTATTGGGCCTTACTGCGCACGGTAAAAATGCGTTTCGATGAAGAAGGTATTTCCATACCCTTTCCACAACGAGATATGCATCTGGATACCAGCGAGCCGCTGAGCATTCGTATTGAGCAAAATCCATAAATCAAATAACAGCGCCTCTCACAAATTCGAGAGGCCAAAGGCCGCTAAAACTCATAACCCAAGCCAATCACAAAGCGGCTATCTTCCTTCTTGGGCACAATGCCATGTTCATCGGCCACTGGATTATCGATACGATCCCAGATATATGTGATTTCAAGATCAAAATCATTAGTAAGCTCAAATTCAATGCCGGTTTTAATATGATGAATTTTTTCACCGGCACGTTCACTGACCAATTGCACGTCATAATGAAAATCGAATTCTATATCCCCGGTTATATCCCACTCAAAATCCGTACTGATTTTTCCTGTCGCCGTATCTTCAGTATCATCTTCACCAAGCTCCACACTTTCGAACTTAGTAATCTGGTAACCAGGCCCGGCCGCAACATCCCAATAGACCTTATTTTCATCAAA
>JAUXDF010000152.1 GCA_030618505.1 Spongiibacteraceae bacterium
TTGTACGATAGCAGCGATAACACCGATGTAGCTCAAAAAACCCAGAAAACTAAGATCGATTTCGGGGTAACCCGCCCAAGCCAGCGCGCCATCTTTCAGTAGAAGCTGATAGAGCAGATTGTTAACCGGTACAGTAATTGTCTGCACGACAATAACGGCAACACCTAAACCAATCGCAGTCTCAACTTTCTTGGAAAGTGCCAAAAAGGTACACATTCCCAGAAAAAAGGACAGCGCCATGTTTTCAATAAAAACAGCCCGGATAAAAAGGCTTACATATTCTTCAATCATTTCCTTCTCTCCAGTTAGTGGGTGTGTGCTTCACTTTGCGGTGCCAGGGTGAAATCAGGTTTCTCTACCTGATCCTTCTTCCAGTTACGCAACAGCCAGATAAACATCGCGATAATAAAAAAGGCACTCGGTGGCAATAACAACAGACCGTTACCCTGATACCAGCCACCATTTTCAATCAGTTTGAATACTTCAAAACCCAGCAAGCTACCACTACCCAATAACTCTCTGACAACACCAACGAAAATCAGCACCACGCTGTAGCCCAGACCATTACCAATACCATCCAGAAAGGACATACCAGGCGGGTTATTCATCGCAAACGCTTCAGCGCGGCCCATAACAATACAGTTGGTAATAATTAAACCCACAAATACCGATAGTTGTTTAGCAGTGGCGTAGGCATAAGCCTGTAACACCTGATCAACAACAATAACCAGCGAGGCAATAATCGTCATCTGCACAATAATTCGAATACTCGAAGGGATGTGCTTTCTCACCAGTGCAATACAGAAGCTCGAACAGGCCGTTACTACGGTTAATGCCACACACATAACCAGTGTAGTATCAAGACTAGTGGTAACCGCGAGCGCTGAGCAGATACCCAGTATCTGTAAAGCAACAGGGTTATCTGTAAAAATCGGGTTGAGTAGAATGCTCTTAGCATTTTGATCTGACATCGTTACACCTCACCCTTTTTCAGATTAACCAGAAACGGACCAAAACCGTTTTCACCCATCCAGAAACGCACCAGATTCTCAACACCCACACTGGTTAGCGTTGCACCGCTGAGCGAGTCTATCTTGTGAATATTTTTGGCTTTACTGTGATCAACTTTCACCTTCACCAGGTCAATGGCCACAACACCTTCGTCGTTATAAATACGCTTACCCGGCCATATTGCTTTCCAGTCTGCGGTATCAACCTTAGCACCAAGCCCCGGTGTTTCCTTGTGCTCGTAGAAACCCAGTCCAGTGACGGTATTGCCATCACCTTCAAGTGCCATAAAACCGTAAAGTGTTCCCCACAGGCCGTAACCATGAATCGGCAACACGATTCGCTCAATGCCACTATCATTTTCAATCAGATAAACAGTGGCGTATTTGGCGCGCCGGCTAATACCGGCAACATCCGTCTTTTTATCGAGCTTGTCTGAAAAAGTTGCTACTTTCGACGCCTTGCGCTGATCATACTCTTCAATATCAATATTCAGGCCTTGCATTTCGGACTCACCTAAAAATCGGCCCTTATCAAGGTCAACAATCTTGACGGTGAACTGACTGAACAGAGAGGCAATATCACTTTTGCTATGCTCGCCTTCTTTATAAATACCAGCAGCAGCAAGAATATTCTTGTTACGATCAAGCAGCTTATTTTCTGTCTGGATCGGCTTTAATATTACCGCCGCACTGGATACAACAATTGAGCACACTACGCAGAGCGCTAGCGCAACAATAATTGTTTGCTTAACACTGTCTTTGTTTTTAGACATTTCGCGCTAACCTCCGTTTGATATTGGCCTGCATGACAAAGTGGTCAATCATCGGGGCAAAGAGGTTGGCGAACAAAATGGCCAACATCATACCTTCAGGGAAAGCAGGGTTAATTACTCGAATTAACACCACCATAAATCCGATCAGGGCACCAAAAAACCATTTACCGGTATCGGTCATAGAAGCAGACACAGGGTCTGTCGCCATAAAGACCATACCAAAAGCAAAACCACCCAAGACAAAGTGCCAATGAGGAGGCATCGCCATCATCGGGTTACCTCCCTCGGAAGCTCCCATATTAAACAGCAATGATGTGGCAACCATACCAATCATCACGCCGGCAATAATGCGCCATGAAGCAATTTTGGTAATTAGCAAAATTGCCATGCCGATCAAAATCGCTACCGTGGAAGTCTCGCCAATAGAGCCTTGGATACTGCCAAAGAAAGCATCACTCCAAGTAATCGCATTGCCATAAGCATCAACGATGGAATCAACACCACCAAGAGCGGCAAGACCTAAAGGTGTTGCACCACTGAAGCCGTCGATGGCAGTCCAGACTGCATCGCCAGACATTTGAGCGGGATAAGCAAAAAACAGAAAAGCACGACCGGTAAGCGCCGGGTTAAGGAAGTTTTTACCCGTACCACCAAAAACTTCTTTACCGATAACCACACCAAAGCTGATACCCAATACAACCTGCCAAAGAGGAATATCCGGTGGTACGATCAATGCGAACAAAATCGAAGTAACAAAAAAGCCTTCGTTAACTTCATGGCCACGCTTAATCGCAAACACAATTTCCCAGAATATACCGGCCAAAAAGGTCGTTATATAGATAGGTAAAAAATAGGCTGCACCGTGCCAGAAACAGTCCCAAACGCTGTTAGCATCGTAACCAGCCAGAAGCTCGATGATCCAGCCATGCCATCCAGCAACACTGGCAACACCCATCTGCGCCATTGCGGTATTGGCATGGAAACCGAGGTTATACATACCGTAAAACATGGCAGGGAAAACAGCCAACCAAACCGTGATCATCACCCGCTTAAGATCAACACCATCACGAACGTGAGAGCCGGTATGGGTAACACTGGAAGGTGAATATAAAAAAGTATCAAAGACTTCAAACAGGGCGTAATACTTTTCGAGTTTTCCGCCTTTTTCAAAGTGAGGCTCAACTTTATCTAATAAATCTCTTATGGCTTTCACTTAGCCCTCCTTTTCAATTCGGGTTAAGTTATCACGAAGAATGGGCCCGTATTCATATTTGCCGGGGCAAACATAACTGCACAAAGCCAAATCTTCCTCATCAAGTTCAAGCCCACCGAGCTTGACCACCATATCCATATCGCCCACGACAATGGAGCGCAATAAAGGAGTTGGCAAAATATCAAGTGGCATTACCCGCTCGTAGGAGCCCACTGGCACGATCGCTCTTGGACTACCGTTAGTGGTAGTGGTAAAGGCAAATTTCAAACTTCTACTGAACTGAGATAGATAAATACCCAGCATGGAGTGTTTTTTGGCTCCGGGAGAAAGCCAGCCCATAAATTCTCGCTCAGTCGCTTCCTGAAGCACTGAGACCTGCAGGTGAAAGCGTCCCAGATAAGCAGAAGCACCACGGGCAGTACGACCCGATAAAACCGAGCCGGAGATAGTTCGATTTTCATCACTCGATAACTCACCAGCGCATAACTCTTCAAGATTAGCACCCAACTGGGTACGCAGCAGGCGTGGTTTGGTAACACTAGGGCCAGCAAGGGAAATCACTCGTGATGAATCCAGCTTACCGCTCTGAAATAGCTTACCTACAGCGATCACATCCTGGTAATTAATCGTCCAGACTGTTTTCTTCTCGCTCACAGGATCGAGAAAATGGATATGCGTACCCGCCAGACCGGAAGGATGAGTTCCGGCAAACTCCTGCTCATCAACGGCGCTTGCGCTACCCTTGCTAACACTGGAACCTGCAGCCTTTACAAGAAACACCTTACCGTCGGTCAATTTACCCAGCACTTTTAAGCCGGCTTCAAACTCGGCCTTTGCTTCCTGGATAATAATTTCGGGGTTAGCGGCCAATGGATTGGTATCCATGGCATTAACGAAGATGGAATGCGCTAATGTCTCCGGCGCAGGCACCTTGCTGTATGGGCGTGTGCGCAATGCAGACCACAAACCGGAATCAACAAGATTGTCGATGGCCTGTTGGCGCTCTACCTTCTCTACATTGTCATAGGACTGAAAGGACTCCTCCTCACTGCCCTCAACATCGATAACCAGCGATTGAAATACTCGCTTGGCACCACGATTAATAGCACTAACAGTGCCACTGGCAGGAGCGGTATATTTCACTCCCGGTGTTTTTTTATCGGTAAAAACTAACTGGCCTTTTTTTACCTTGTCACCGATTTTAACGACCATAGTAGGCTTCATACCCACATAGTCATATCCGACCAGAGCGACAGTACGAACCTTCGGCCCATCCTGTATCACTTGATCGGGCTCGCCGGTGATCGGTAAATCAAGCCCCCGAGTAATATTGATCATAGGTTTGTCCAAGCAGATTTGGAAAGCATAAGTTTGAAAATCAAAAGTAAGATAGCGCACAAGCCGTGCAAATATTAGTTTCTAAACCTTGAAATGCTGGCCTGACACGAAGAATACCCCATAGATCCACGGGGTATTACTTAGGTGTTTCTACAAGCATCTAGGTGTTTTTACAAGCATTAAATCAACAGTTTAGCCAGCCTTGAAAAGCCCGTAAGTATACTGAGGGTTTCAGCGAATTGCCAGAGCATCAACAGGCTTGATTAAGTGTCAAGCCTTGAGAATCCATCATCTTTGATGCATGTCATTTGCTGCACAAATTATGTCAAAGATGACTGATGTCCCCTTTAATCCTTGGGATAGCTTGCAAACTGCACGCCAGCCATCTGCTCAAGTACACGGTGAACCTGGCAGGAATAACCAAACTCATTATCGTACCAAAGATACAGCACACAGCTCTTGCCGTTAACGATGGTAGCCACAGAGTCGAAAATACAGGCACAACGCGTACCGACAAAATCGCTCGACACCACCTCTGAAGAGTTTGAGTAATCAATCTGCTTGCGCAAAGCCGAATGCAAGGCGGCTTGGCGCATAAACTCGTTCAGCTCATCTACAGAGGTTTCACGCTTCAAAGTCAGGTTCAAAATGGCCAAAGAAACATTCGGGGTAGGAACTCGAATAGCATTACCCGTCAATATGCCTTTCAACTGAGGCAAAACTTTACCCACAGCTTTGGCAGCACCGGTTTCGGTGATGACCATGTTAAGTGGAGCACTACGACCGCGGCGGCTGGACTTATGATAATTATCGATCAGGTTTTGATCATTAGTATAGGCATGAACCGTTTCAAGATGCCCGTATTCAATACCGTATTCATTGTCTAGTGCTTGCAAGGGCGGAGCAATCGCATTGGTGGTACAGGAAGCGGCCGAAATCATGGTGTCTGCAGGCTCAATCGTATCATTGTTGATACCATAAACAATATTCTTTAGGTTGCCCTTACCTGGCGCAGTAAGAAGAACCTTTGATACGCCTTTGGATTTCAGGTGAAGCCCGAGCGCTTCATCATCATTAAATATACCGGTATTATCGATTATTATCGCGTCGTTAATACCGTATTCTGTGTAATCAATCTTATCCGGTGCACTGGCATAGATAACTTTGATTTCATTCCCATTGGCAACAAAAGAGCAGCGCTTTTCATCCACACGAATAGTACCTTCAAATGGCCCATGCACCGAATCACGACGCAACAAGCTAGCACGCTTTTCAAGGTCATTCTTGACAGAACTCGGTCGAATTACCACCGCTCGCAAACGTAGAGTATCCCCACCACCTGTTTTTTCAATCAGCAAGCGAGCCATCAGACGCCCTATACGGCCAAAACCATATAACACAACATCCTGAGGCTTTTTAAGAGGCTTCTTTTCAGCACCAATCAGGCCTGCCACTTCCTCGCGAACATAGTCAGCAATGGAAATACCCTTGGATTTACCCTCCTTCTCATAGCATACAGCAATACGCCCAGCATCAATGTGTGCAGGCCCCAAATTCAAAGCCGCAAGCGCCTCAATCACCGGATAAGTCTCAAAGACTGAAAGCTCATTGGCTTCAACCTGGCGCACAAAACGGTGGATCTGCATAACATTCAATACAGACTCGTTATACAAGGAGCGTCCGTAAACATAGATTTTTACGTTATTCTCTCTATAAAGCTTCCCGACAAGCGGAATCATCGATTCAGCTAAGGCTTCGCGCTCTTTCCAATCAGAAAAATAATCATCTGGCCGTTCGCGTTCTTGCTCTGTCACAGTCTGCACCCTAATTGTTGGTCTAGCCGGGTCGTTAGTCTACCCGGATTTTAAAAGCGCGTATTATCATCGTTCGACCGGCCTTGTGCAACTAAACAGGGCGGCTTTTTCACTAAGGACGGCTATCTCATTGGATTTTTTGCTATCAAAGGTAAGCACAGTCGGATTTATACGGGGATCGACTGATTTTCCCTGCGGCGCAGGGTAGAATACGCGTTTTTTGCCTTTGCTCCGGGATACCATGAAGCCACTGATTGAAGATTTTACAGCGCTACTGCAAAAGAGCGTACCGAGCACTGCCGGGGATAAAAGATTCTGGTCCTCGCTGCATGGCAGCGCTCTGGGCCTGAGCCTTGCTGAATTGGCGCAACAACATGATGGTTTGACCTTGCTAGTCTGCGAGAGCACCCTGGCTGCCGATCAACTAGAGTTGCAACTGCAGTTTTTTCTTGGCGAGAACTCCGACACTGAGATCCTGCATTTTCCCGACTGGGAGACACTACCCTACGATACCTTTTCGCCCCATCAGGACATTGTCTCTGAACGACTGCTTACCCTCTTCAAGCTGCCACTGACACAAAAAGCTATTTTACTGGTTCCCATCACCACACTGCTTCACCGTATTGCTCCGCAAAGCTACATTAGCGCCAACAGTCTGGTGATCGACATTGCACAGCAACTGTCTATCAAGCGTTTTCGGCGCCAGCTCGAACAGGTGGGCTACCAATGCGTGGATACCGTATACGAACACGGTGAATTTGCCATTAGAGGCTCTATCATTGATCTCTTTCCCATGGGTAGCCAACACCCCTATCGAATTGAGCTCTTTGATGAGGAAATCGAAAGTCTGAGGACCTTTGATACCGAAAACCAGCGAACACTGGAAAAAGTCGACAACATTCGGCTGCTACCCGCCAGAGAATTCCCCCTTGATAAAGACGGCATAAACTACTTCCTTGATTGCTGGCATGAGAAATTCGACATCAACCACCGCCAATGCGGCCTTTATCAGGATGTCTCAGCCGGTATAGCCTCAGCTGGACTGGAATACTACCTGCCACTCTTTTTTGAGCAAACAGCTACCCTGTTCGACTACCTTCCTGAAAACACCCTAACCGTCTGTTATGGCGATATTGAACATAGTCTGAGCAGCTTCTGGCAAGAAATCAATAACCGCTGGGAGCAGCATAGAGGTGATACCCGTCGCCCTATTCTTAAACCCCACGACATCTTTATCGCCAAGGAAGAATTTTATTCAGCGCTAAAACAACGTCCGCGCATTAACATTGTCGGTGACCAGCAGAGCAAGTCCTCAAACACTACAGACTTCCCCTTCAGTGAAGCACCCAGCCTGCCCAT
>JAUXDF010000239.1 GCA_030618505.1 Spongiibacteraceae bacterium
GGCTATATGCCCTTGAGCTATCGATTTGTTTTGTATAGAAGAAAAAAAACTAAGCAGTTTTTTGCGCATTAATAATCTTGAGCTATAAATTAGGGTGTCTTAAATTTGAACAACAAAACACAATGAAGGTTTTTTAATTACATAGGTCGGACAAATAGTATGGCATCGTATAAACCCAAAGACGATAGAAAAAAAATAGATCTGGATTATATTGGCAGCAGGGAAGAGCAGGCGGAAACGCGTACTATTGCTTCGCGGAAAAGATTAAGGGCTAATGTGGATGATCAGGTAGAGGCTTTTCTGCAATCGGGTGGCAGCATAGAAAGTGTTGAGCCCAATGTCACCGCAACCCCTCCAGGTAAACCTGGCAGAAGTTACGGTAGCCGGCCTATTTAACGGCTTGTGATTAAGCCTCTTCTAATCTTTTAAGTCGGTGCTGGTACTGGCCTCCAGGTATTCGATGCTGGGGACGAGTTCACGCATGCTGCTAATTTCCGCATTGGCAGGCTGCCCCCCCTGCCATATCACCTTATTCCAGTTCATCCAGATAGTGCAAATACCCAGCTGCTGGGCTGCCTTGATATCATGCTGAGGGTGATCACCTACATGTATTATCTGTTGGGTACTGTAACCTGTGTGCGCCATCGCGGCTTCGAAGTGATCGGGAGCGGGTTTGCTGGCATTTAAGGTTTCCGCAGAAAAAGCAAAATCAAATAAGTGTTCCAGGTTTAAGCGTTTAATGCAGGCGTTGCCGTTGCTTAGAGCACCGAGCATATAATGTGGTTTTAATGCCGTTAGGCTCTCAAGTGCGTAATCAAAAAATGTCACCTCGTTGCGGCTGCGAATAAATACTTCAAATGCTGCTTGTGCCAGCTGGCGGGCTTCGTTGGCGGGAAAATCTATTGATAACAATAGTGCTACCAGCGATTCAATACGCGTTTGACTGATCTGGTGGCGCAGATCGGGACGCTCAATAAATAGCGTCTCCTTGAAGCTGGAAACTTCTTTCAGTGAATAACGATCTGTCAGTTGCGGGCAATGTTGCTGTAACCACTGATAGGTTTGTTGATTAGCTTTTTCAATGATTGGCGCAAGATGCCAAAGTGTGTCATCAAGATCGAAGGTGATTAGTTTGTAGTTTCGACGATGGTTAAGATTGTTGTTGAAATTATTATCCTTCGTGATTTTCATCGACTTATTCCTCGATTTTAGTTTTGTCGACCATCGAGGGTGCCCGTTTCGCCGCCGCTTTGCGTTGGGCGCGGGGGTGGCTTTTATCGTAGACCTTGGCCAGGTGCTGATAGTCCAGGTGGGTATAGACCTGGGTGGTGGAGATATTGCTGTGGCCTAGCAGTTCCTGAACGGCACGAAGATCCCCGCTGGATTCGAGCAGGTGGCTAGCAAAGGAATGGCGCAGCATATGAGGGTGTACCGGTGCTGCCATGCCCTGGCGTTTGCTGTGTTCGGCGAGGCGTGCCTGTACATTACGTTTGCTGATCCGCCCCCCGCGTTTACTGATAAAAAGTGCTGACTGGTTTGCAGCACCCGCTTGCTGATCCCTGATTTTCAGCCAGTCCTGCAGGGCCTGTCGGGCAAAACGGCCGACGGGGAGTTGGCGTACCTTGTTGCCCTTGCCGGTTACGGTGATGTCACCGTTGCGGATATCCAGGTCTTCTATATTGCTATCAACCAGTTCGGCCAGTCGTAGTCCAGATGAATAGAACAGTTCGGTGATGGCGCGATCACGCACACTGCACCAGTCCTCATCGACGATATTGACATAGTGGCTGGCTTGATCACTGTCGAGTACTTTGGGTAGTTTACGTGCTGATTTTGGCGCGCGGACGACAGTGGCGGGATTATTTTCAGCCAGTTTTTTATCCAGCAGGTAATGATAGAAACTGCGAACCGCTGATAGTAGGCGCTGCAGGCTTTTACCTCCCAGGCCTTGATGATGGAGCCGTGCCATCAAATCCCGTATGGTTTTGCTATCGATCTGGCGAGGGGAGTCGAGCTGGAGTTGCTGGCAAAACTGTTCCAGTTTATACAGGTCGCGGCGGTAGTTGCTGACGGTGTGTTTTGACAGGCGGCGCACTTGCGACAGATGCTGACAGAACTGCTCTATGCAGTTCTGTAGTTCTGTGCTGCTGTTCTGCGTGCTGTCTGTCATCTCCGCTTTCCCTTGAGTGGGCCGTCTTGCTAGAGCCCCTTTGGTAAATGCCTGGGCAGTACCCGATTGAGCACCTCTGCGATGTGGGAAAGAAACAAAGTGCCCATGCTGGAGCGAAAATAATCAGCATTAAAACTGCCTATCGCTAATACGCCCAGTGGCTGATCGTGGCATAAGGGAACTACCGCAGCGGAGCCGACCTGCTTGTGTTTGTCGGGAAACAAAAATGCCAGCTCCTCTGCTCGTAGTACACCGCACACTGCCTTGCTGTTTTTCATAATACTACCGATATGGCGATGGGCTTCACTGGCTGGCACAACGCGGGCTTTGCAGTTGCGGAACTGTTGGGGATTTCCCAGTAGCGTTAAGCTGCTGACGTCCGCCTGAAAGTCGTTTTGCAGGCTGTCATTAACGGCCGTGATGATGTCATCAATAGTGCTGAGTTCCAGTAGTGTCAGGATCAGTTTTTTGGTTTTCTCGAATAGCTTGTCGTTATCCCGTGCGGTGTCGAGGAACTTGTTGAGACGATGGCGCATCTCCATATTACGATCTCGCAATACATTAACCTGTCGCTCTAATAACGAAATGGCTTTGCCGCTCTCATGGGGCAGGCGCATTTCCAGTAGAAGGTCATCTCTGTTGCGAAAAAATGTTGGATTGTTTCTCAGGTACTCGCTGATTTGATCGGGGCTGAGTTCGAGTGCTTCGCTTTCGTGCAAATTCATAGGAGACCTTTTTATATTATAAGTGTATTTTGCCTTCATAAACGGTGGTGGCGGGGCCGGTCATGCGTACCACTTGCCCCTCGCCCGCCCATTCAATATGTAGTTTTCCGCCGGGCAGGTAGACGCTGACCTCATCGTCGAGCCAATCCATCAGGTGGCCATAAACAACCGCAGCACAGGCACCGGTACCACAGGCTTGGGTTTCGCCTACGCCACGTTCAAAAACGCGCAGTTTTATATGCTGGCGATCAAGCACTTCCATAAAGCCTGCGTTAACCCTTTTGGGAAAGCGGCTATGGCTTTCAATTTGCGGGCCGAGCGTTGCTACGGGTGCTTGTTCAATTGAGTCTACTCGCATGACCGCATGAGGGTTACCAATGGATACTGCACCAATCTGGTAGTCCTGACCATCCACCGGCAGTGGATAGCTGTTCAGTTGTTCTGTTGCCTGAAAGGGCAGTTGCTTTGGGGCGAGTTGCGGTACCCCCATGTTCACTTCAACCTGCTGATCTTTGTGGATCTTCAGCTCAATGATGCCTCCGCAGGTTTCAACGATGATGCTCTGTTTGCTGGTCAGGTGTTTGTCTCGCACGAAACGGGCAAAACAGCGGGCACCGTTACCGCATTGTTCTACTTCGGAGCCATCGGCGTTAAAGATGCGATAACGAAAATCAGCTTCGGGGTTTTGAGGGGGTTCCACTACCAATACCTGATCGCAGCCGATACCAAAATGCCGGTCAGCCAAAGATTGCACATGTTTTGCCTGCAGGATAAAACGCTGGGTAATGAGGTCGAGGACAACAAAGTCATTGCCTAGCCCATGCATTTTTGTGAATCTCAATAACATAGTTGTTCCGATTATTGTGCTGTAGTCAGAGGCAGCAAGGATTCTCCGCGGATAAGATCAGCAAAGCCCTCACGCTGTCGTACTACGTAGCTCTTAGTCTTATCCACCATTATCTCGGCAACCCGGCCTCGGCTATTGTAGTTGGAACTCATGGTGAAACCGTAAGCGCCGCTGCCTTTCACTGCGAGCAAGGTATCTTCTGTCAAACTAAGCAGTCTTTCCTTGCCAAGAAAATCGCCGGTTTCACACACTGGTCCGACGATATCGTAGTGTGCTTCTATCGCTTGTTGCCCTGCTTGTTGTTGTACCGGAATAATATCCAGCCAGGCTTGATAGAGTGCCGGTCTGATCATATCGTTCATGGCCGCATCGACAATGGCAAAGTGCTTCTCGCCATTATTTTTTAAGTATTCTACCTTGGTCAGTAGAATACCGGCATTGGCGGCAATTGAACGACCTGGCTCAAAAATCAGTTCTAAGGAGCGCTCGCCTAGTCGGGCGGTGATCGCATTGATATAGTCTGCCGGACTCGGGGGTGTCTCATCTTTGTAGCATACCCCCAAGCCACCGCCAAGATCCAGGTGCTCTATAGGGATGTTCAGGGTTTGCAGCTTGTCGATCAGTGTCAGCACTCTATCGAGTGCATCCATAAAGGGCGTCAACTCGGTTAGTTGGGAGCCAATATGGCAATCTACACCAATAATCCGGATATGTTCCAGCGAGGCGGCACGTTGATAAACAGCGGGGGCTTCCTCTATGGCAATACCAAACTTGTTTTCCTGTAGGCCGGTGGAGATATAAGGGTGGGTATTGGCGTCGACATCGGGGTTCACCCGCAGTGAAATCGGGGCGATTTTGCCCATTTCAGCGGCCACTTGGTTTAAGCGCTCCAACTCGGCTGCTGATTCGAGATTAAAACAATGAATCCCCAAAGCCAGTGCGCGGCGCATTTCTTCTGCGGTTTTTGCCACGCCAGAAAACACCACCTTGGCAGGATCACCTCCGGCGGCAATAACCCGCTCTAACTCACCGGCGGAGACAATATCGAATCCGGCTCCAAGTCTGGCCAGCACATTTAATACCGCCAGGTTGGAGTTGGCCTTAACGGCGTAGCAGATCAGATGATCACGACCGCGCAGTGCTTGTGCGTAGGCGTTAAAGTGGTCCTCAAAGGCCTTGCGTGAGTAGATGTAGCAGGGGCTGCCATAGCGCGACGCGATCTCTTGCACGGCGACATCCTCAGCATACAGTTCGCCATCGCGGTAGTTAAATTCAGACATACGTTTACCAAACACCCCGGGGGTGCTTCTCAAATAAGCTATTCGCTCTGTTTTTTTGATGATTGTTGTGATGATTCTAGTGATGGCTCTTGTGACGGCTGCGGTGTCGACTCTTGTACCGCTGGTTGCTGCGCTGCTGGTACTTGCACTGACCCTTGTTCCAGCGGTTCCTGTGGAATATAAAGATCGCCTTTTTGACCGCAGCCAAGCAGCACGCCGCTGAATAGAAAAATACTGATAACTAAACGATTCATCGGGAATTTCCTACCATTAAAAGCCTAAGCGGAGCATTATACAGAGCATCGTGAAAATAGCTCAATGGTGTTGTTACCGCTGCGCTATTAATAATCACCGTTTAACAGGGTATCTGCATGACCGAAAGCGAGTTTAATGATCT
>JAUXDF010000309.1 GCA_030618505.1 Spongiibacteraceae bacterium
CCTATCAAGACCTCCAATTAGTTGCAGTAGCGTGGATTTCCCGGAGCCGGAAGGGCCGACAATAGCGGTGAACTCGCCTTTTTCTATGCTGACATTTACACTATCCAAAGCCTTGACCAGCGTTTCACCTTCGCCAAAATAGCGGCAGAGATTTTTTGTTTCAATTACATTTGTCACGACCAGTGTCCTTTGGTTTTGTTTTAATATTATTTGTTCTGCTGCGATCCGTAGTGTGCGGCCCCCGCACCAATGTGGTTTTATTTTCGTGGTGCGGGGGCCGCACCCTACGGTTCATTTATAATGCTCGGCGCATGGCATTGGACGGCTCCAATTTAGCAGCATGGGCAGCAGGGTACAAACAGGACAACACCGTAATCAACAATACCGATAGCGGCAGCAATGTAAACTGCTCAACACGCATCACCAGATAGATCGGCTCTGTCAGGGTCACCCCGGAAAACTCCATATCGGTATAATCGATACCCGTTATTGATTTCCAATAACTTAGCAAACCACCCACTACTGCCCCAAGCACAATACTGATCAAACCAATAAAAAACCCTTCACACAAAATCTGCCAAAACAGCTGCCTTGGTCGAGTACCTATCGCTAGTAACACACCGAATTCATAATGACGCTCATAAATCGACATAAACATTGAGTTAATCAAACCCAGCGCCACCAAGGCAAAAAGAATACCAGCCACAATCAAGGTACTATAATGGCTGATTTCAAGTATGCTACTAATTTGTGGCATCAGTTGATGCCAGCCCAGCGCTTCCCAATGTTCGGTATTAAAACTTCGCCAAAAAGACAGCGATGGATCACTTGCATCGACAAGGCGGTGAAACTTTAAAGCCACCTCATGAACCCCTTCGCCAATACCCAAAAGTTGTTGCGAACGACTCAAATTTATAAAAATCAGGTTCTGATCCATCAGTCGATCATTAAAACGAAATATCCCGGAAACACGAAACAACTCTTGCGATAACTCACCGCCTTTGGCCTGCGATAAAGTAAGCACCAACCTGTCACCTAAACCCACCTCCAGTAACTCCGCCATTTTGTAGCCCAGCAGCAGCTCGGTGCTTTTTTCTCCACGCAGATAGCTGCCCTCAACCACCGCTTGTTGAATCTTGCTGATCGCCGCTTCTTTTTCTGCATCTATGCCGTAAATCATCGCCGATGAAACATTAGCAGAGGAGGAAATCATGCCGCCGCTTAAGGTACGTGCACTGTATGAGGCAAGTTGTGAGTTGGCATCCAGCGCCTTATACAAGGCCTGGCTATCTTCGATATACAGATCAACATCGTTGCTGGCACGAAAACCCGGGCGATGCACCTGCGCCTCACCCATAAACGTCTGGGTACTATTTTTTACCAGCGCGCGGGACATACCCTCCACCATCGCGTCGGTAAAAATCAGCGCTGCCAAACCGCTGGCAATCAGCGCAACCGTTAACAAGGTGCGCCGGGTATTGCGAAATATATTACGTTTTGCCAGGCGGATAATCAGTTCCATCAGTTACACCGAATTTAATGCTTCAAGGGGCGAGATGCGTGCGGCACGCACACCTGGAATAAGGCTGACTAAGACGGTGCTGGTGACAACGACTAAAGCGGGCAAGCCCATGGTCAAGCTCGAGATTTCTCCTGACAGATGGTCGAACATTACACCCCCCATATCGACTCCCTGAGACAAAGGAATACCCACTTGCTCGAACCAATAATTGATAGGCAGCGCAATCAAAAAACCCAGCACACAACTGGCTAAGGCGAGCATTAAAGATTCTAACAGTATCAGACGAAACACCCCCAACGGGCGAGTACCTATCGCTTTTAAGACGCCAAATTCACGGCTACGCTCCATAGTGCTCATCAACACGGTATTTAACACGCCAATGGATACTATTAAAATAATAATGCCCATCGACACATAGTTGCCCTCCTTGTCCGCCTGCATGCTGTTATAGAAAGTCTTCTCTACGCTTTGCCAGGGGGAAACGCGCAAGCCACTCGCCGACCAACGCTGATTGAGTTCCACCGCAAATTGTTGTGCCTGACTTTGATGACTAAGGGTTATAGCCAGTTCATGCACCTGATCGCCCATACTGAGAAACTGGCGCATCGCACCAAGAGACAGATAGACATTTAGACGCTCATGGGACTGCGCTGTACCAACAATAGCGCTGATAATAAAAATATCATTGGCAATCGAGCCATCAGCCCCCTGGGAGATCAGCACCAACTCATCCCCCGGCACAAGCTTTAGATTCTGCGCCAAGGTTTGGCCGATCATCGCTGAAAAGTATCCATCGCCGCTCATGCTCTCGCTTAGATACCCCCCCTGCTTTACTTTTTCAGCCAAGGTCGTGGTGATGCTTTCACGGTGGGGATCAATACCAATAACGTTTGCAGGAGAGCTTTTATTTTTCCCGTAGGCCAGCGAAGGGCCATAAATACGCGGGGCAACGCCAACAACATGCGCCTTCGTATCGAGCTCGGCCATAAGCTGCTCGGCATCATTAATGGTTTTATACAGAGAGGGTCGATCGAGATAATTGGACTGATGAACCTGCACATGGCCGGTATGATCACGGGTAAAGAGATCGATGATATCGTTATAGCTCCCCTCTGACATCGACAAACTCAAGGTCAACAAAATATATCCACCGCTCATACTGAGCAGTGTTAACAGGCTACGGCGACGATGACGTAGCACATTGCGAAAGGCAAGTTTAAAAACCAGCATGAATTAATGGACCCGTTTTTTCAGGTTACGCAGCGTGAAAACATCTTCATCAATCTCTACATCCAGCTCAAGCTGCTGATAGTGGACCACCGTTTTTTGTCCCTGTTTATTCAAGGGAGTCATAGTCATAGTGGCGGGGATATCCCGCCCGGAAAAACGCTTAATGTCGCTAAAACGCATCACCCGAATTTTTTCTCCCCTCTCATTAAAATAGCTTTGCTCGATGGGCAGTAACGAAACCTTATCAATCAGCACCTCAATTTTCCCCCAAACCGTTGCTGTTTGCTGTTTGGGTAGCAGCGTCAATTGATGATGCTCTGCGTCATCATCCAGCGCAACATTATATTCCTGCACTAAGGATGACTCGCGCACCAGATCATCATTGGTAAAGTCAGAACCCATCCAGGAGCCCATCATCATTGAGGGCGGCACCTTGATCACTTTATTAATCTTGGGAAAATAATTCCACATTTCCCGGCCTATTTTCAGCGTTGCAACACCACGATCTTTTTTCGGTGAAAGAATGCGAATAAAGGTATCGTCCATGCCGATACTCCAAGCCTGCATTTCAAGGGTACGTGACCAGTTAGCAGTGACGATTTGCATACTCATGATAGCAGTGCTACTTTCTGAGCGATAAAGCTCATCGACTTTTTTTAGTAGTTCGACCCCCTGATTTGTCTGTTGTTCTTGTTCCGCATCAATAGACGACTGGGCAAATAATGAGGGAGAAAAGAGATGTATCAACAAGGAGATTATTAGGGCTTGGGTCTTTTGCATGGGATATTTTTCCAAAAGGTGTTGCAGCTATTATAATGGTGCCTACCCAAGAACCAACATGAGTCAGCAGTTTACTCCCTTTGGCATGAGTATTAACAGCGCCAGACAAAATCACTTGAATACTTCGGCCCTCACATAGCAAACACCCACCGGCAGGAAAACCCACAATACCGGCTTGGTACACAGGCTCATATTGCCCTCAGCCTGACCATCGGAAACAGCAATATCAATATGCTCGAGCTTTCTCTTATTGTTATCATTTTTCATGACAGTTTTCTCGAGACTTCTCAAGCCCGCTCTTTTTTCAGAAACGCTTTAATCATAACGATGACAAATAAAACACCACCCACAATCGAGATAGCTCCGCCCAATCCCATCATCGCCATTCCAGCGATCTCAGGCAAATTCTCAAGCCCCTGGGCAGCACCAGCCGTTTTTCTCTGCACACCATAACCACCTGACCAGGCAAGACCCAAAATGTGCATCAGCTGTCCGCCACCATAGACATAGGGCTGCCAGATGGCCATTTTAGATGTTGGCTTGGTATAACCCAGCTGAGGCAACAAGTGGTAGGCCAGGCCCATAAAGGCCAGGGTAACACCAACAATGGAGCCATGATAATGGGCCGGAATAACAACGTTAACGCCTTCAATTAAAAAACCAATAATGCCACCGGCGGCAAACAGGACGATAGAACACAGCAGTGCTGCTTTCACCGGCCTTTTATCTTCCAAACTACGTCCAGACTGAAATATGGAAAGAACAATAATTAGTCCCAAAGGCGTTGAAGTCAAACCACCAAATTTCATCAGGTCAGTAAACGCCAGGCGGTGCTCGGGCGATGC
>JAUXDF010000143.1 GCA_030618505.1 Spongiibacteraceae bacterium
CAAGGGAGTTGCAACAACGCTGCAGGCGCTTGCCGAAACCCCTGCATGGAAATTGATCATTGTTGGCAAGGATAAGGAGCAAAAGAGATACCAAAAGCTCTGTGATGAGCTCGGAGTGAAAAAACGCGTCTTTTTCGTCGGAGTACAACAGGATGTCAGACCATTTTATGCCGCTGCAGACCTTCTGGCGCACCCGGCTCTATATGACCCCTTCCCTAATGTTGTGCTTGAAGCCATGGCATGTGGAATCGGAATAATCACCTCTGACAAGTGTGGTGCCAGTGAAGTGATTTCAGAGGGAGAGAATGGTTATGTCATTCCACCCCGAGACTATTTGCAACTGAGCCGGACACTTGCGCAGTGTAATGATCAAGACCTGCTCCGGCAGCTTGGCACCAATGCACATCAAACAGCCATGCACTTCAGCGTCGAGCGCATGACAAATTCACTGGTTTCTCTCTATGCCTCAATTCTGGATAAACGATAATGCAGGAGTTACGTCTAGCCCATTTTGAAAGCAGTATGAACTGGGGCGGCCAGGAGTTGCGCATCCTTGAACAGATGGAATGGATGATCGCACGAGGTTACGAAGTCTGTCTGATCGCGAGACCTGGTTCAGCCATCCTCGACGAGGCAGCAAAGAGAAATCTTCCCTGTCATGCGTTAAGAGTACGCGGTTCGTTCAACCCGGGAACACTCAACAAGCTGCTTCGACTGTTGAAGCAGGAACAGATTAATCTGCTCGATTGTCACAGCAACAAGGATGCCTATTACGGCCTGTGGACACGTCTGCTGACAAAAACAAAGGTGATCCGCTCCAGGCATATCACCGATCGCATCAAGACCAAAGGCGGAAGAACACTGGTATGGCGCTATGGCAACGACCATATCATTACCACTGCGAATGCCGTCAACCAGCAAATCATCTCCCTGGGCCTGGCGCCGGTTGAAAAAATATACACAGCCAAAGCCGGCGTTGATGAGAAACGTTTTCACCCTAATATCGACGCAGCTCAATTAAAAAAATGGCTGGGTATACCGCTAGATCACACTGTAATTGCCAATATCGGCATGATCCGGCCCGACAAGGGACAGCTCTATTATGCTAAAGCCTGCAACCACCTATTCGACGTACACCAGAATCTAAGCTGCATTCAGGTCGGTGAAGCAACATTGCAGACAAGGAGTTATAAAGCGGAAGTTGCACAGGAGATTCAGCAGGGAAGGCATGCAGACAGATTTCATTTTCTTGGCTATCATGACGACGTTGAGAACTACCTGGCGATGGCAGACATTGTGGTGATCGCTTCCATTGGCACAGAAGCGCAAACTCGCCTGATCTCCCAGGCTTTCCTGATGAAAAAAGCTGTGGTCGCAACACGCACCGGAGGGCTTCCTGAAATGGTGCATGACCGGGAGACAGGCCTGTTGTGCAAAGCCAAAAGCGGGGATGCGCTCGCCACATCGATTCACAGATTACTGGATGAGAGGGATTTACGAAATAAGCTGACGCACAATGCCTATCTCTATGCGCTTGAGCATATGACCATAGACCTGATGATGCAGGAGATGATCACCGTGTATGAACAAACTCTGAACTGAGCGTACAGAGATGCACAGTGGTATTTCCAAGCCTTGTCAGCAAACTCTCTCTCAATGGCAAATATACCTGTTTTTCACAATGAGAACAGCTTACAATTCTTTTATCAAGGCTGCTATATGGAAGCGACTATACATGATGAGACGTGCAGCTTGGGTTTATAATTTGCACTGCCAATAACATACCGCTTCAATATCCGCTTCGGGAAAGCCCTCGTACCACAATGAATTCTAAGTTGTCAGAAGAAAAAAAACTGGTTATTTCCTACTGCTCAACATTTTTACCCCGTGAGATGAAGCATGTCTACCGGCAGATTAATGCAATCAGCCGATTTAACCATCATGTTGTTAGCAGAACGGTGCGCAATCAAGATATCTTTCCATATGCCCCGATACATCAGCTAAAAAAAGCCCCGTTTCGTATATTGCAGCGTTTGTTTTCATCCACAAACAAGGGAACAATAAGCCCTTTAAGCCGTTATGAGCTTACCCAGATCAAGCAAATCATTAATGACCTTCACCCTAGCTTGATACATCTTTATTTGGGCACAGAGGCAGCCCGTTTGCTGCCGTTATTGCCCGATGTGAAATCAAACATCATCGTCTCTTTTCATGGGGCAGACGTTTCTCTCGATCTGCCTGATGACGAATTAGACCAATTGGTTCAATATTCACGCTATTTTCTTTGCAGGAGCAGATCTTTGCAGAGGGCCTTGATCGGGCGCGGTGTACCTGAGCAGATGATCCTAATCCACCGAACTGGTGTGCCGATCCCTGCACAAACCACAGACATCTCTCATCAAAAACCATTGAACAATGAGGCCATTATCAAATTACTTCAGGTTTGCCGCTTTGTGCCAAAAAAAGGCATTGAAACAACCCTTGAAGCATTGAAAAGGCTGCGTGAAAATGGTGTCAATGCAGAGTTAACCTTGGCAGGTGATGGCCCCTTGTACAAGGCGTTAGAGAGAAAATCAGCCGATCTTGGGATTGCTGATCAGGTGCATTTTCTTGGCTTTCTCTCACAACAGCAGCTTTCAAATTGTTACCGATCACATGATTTTTTTGTACATCCCAGCCTACAAACAGCCAGTGGCGATAGAGAGGGTATCCCCAATTCCCTGTTGGAGGCGATGGCCTATGGGATGCCTGTAATAGCAACAGAACATAGTGGGATTCCAGAGGTTATTTCACATAGATCAAATGGTTGGCTAATGGGGGCGGCTGATCCTAATTGTCTGTCTGAGGCAGTTCAGACCCTGCTCGCCTCTGACGTGTTACGCGAGGGTATCATGAAAAATGCGGCTGCGACGGTTGCCAGGGATTACTCAATAAAGGCATCAGCCAGGGCGCTTGAGGATATATACTACAAGGCCATTAACGAAGATCCTTTGTAATTATTCAGCAAATAAATATAACTGAGCAGTCAATATGCCTGCCAAATTAATTAGCATAAAAGCATAGCGACTTCATTATAAGCAAAAGGTATGTTATATAAATCAAGTTAATTATAAGTGATTGATTGTAATTTTATTGGCAACCGTTCAGACCCATCTCCTTAAACCCCCTACCCCAAAAGGGGGAGGGGCAAAACGACGGGGAGTATGAACGGTTTATTTTTTTGCTAGAAAATGATTCAGCATGGCCGGATCATGATATTATCTAACAAGCATTGGCATAGTTATACGAGACATCTTAATGCTGCTACCTTCCCATCATATATTTTGTGGCGGCGACTATTGCGTTCCTTTTGCTCGCTTAGCCGCCCATTGCTTGAACTACTATTGTCCTGTTGAATTGCGACCTATGCTGCGTATCTACATACATGTAGATGGGTTAACTAAGCTGAATGACAGCAAGGTTTGCGCCTGGTTCAGTGAGTTACCACAGACGTGGGTTATCAATCGGGCATTTGGGATCAAAAATCCAAAGAAGATCCCTGGCCATTGGCATCAGATTATGGTCAATATGACGGCACAGCGTTTTTCTGTAGAAGACAATATCACGATTGTTGATGCTGACTTTTTTCTCACTTCCTCGCGCTGGTTTTCTATCGCTGAAGGAATACAACAAGATGATTTCTCACTAAGCTATGAACTGCGAACTGACCGCACAGTTGAGCTAAATAATCAGCAATTCCATGGCATTCGAACCCACTTTTTTACGATAAAACCGACTCTGCATAGTTCAATTAATACACAGCGATTCACCAAGGATGAGAAGGCATTATCTAGCTTTCAAGCACGCTATCCACATGTTGAATTTTATATGCGCAAAGCGCTAGACAGTATGGTGATCTCATCTCTTGAGGCACAGTTGCTTGGCTATGCTGTGCATGACATTAAGGATAAAATGGATGGTCTCCATATTGGTGGCGTATCCCATATTAATACCAAAAAGTTGGCCAATACCCTAGAACCTAGCATGCGCCATGCCTGGCTGGAACGTCTGCTTTTGCATAGGGCCACACTTGCCCTATTTGATCAATTGGGCTGGGATAACTTTGTTGACCCCCTCTACCGACGACGAATTGCTGATTTTGATGCGCGTATCGAAAAATTGGGGCTGGCTAAAGAGCTAGATCAAATTGCCTCCCAGTCAGCTGATCTTGAGCGCCTAAGCAATCTTGGCCAGATCATCATTCAGGATCCATATGACTCGAATCTTTCTTGCTAGAGGTGAGGGTATAAATTGGTCAGTAGATGCGGATTATTCCCACACCCAACGCGCCCTTACAAAAGCGGGCTTTCGACCTGGCAATAACCTATGGCTTTCGTCCGTTGGTTATTTTGTCTGGTGGAGTCGTTGTCGCAGCAGGCGTTACCAGCTAGCGAGGTGGCTGGGTAAGCGCTTTATTGGGGTTATAACCAATGATATTGCCCAACATGCCGATCAGACCGTGTTGGATGAGGCCTTAGGGATTATCGATTTCTGGTGCTATGCAAACCAATCCCAGAAACAATGCCTATTGGACAAGGGCGTTTTGCCAGAGCGGTTATTCTACTTGCCATTTTATGTTGATGAAGCCGATTTCCGTAGGCTGGCATTAGGCCCAACAGAGTTGGCAACGCGACTGGGCATTGCCATTAAAAAAATCAGGGGTCGTTTCTTGATTGGCTCCTTTCAGCGTGATTCCACTGCGGCCAATCTCAATAAACCAAAATGGGAGAAGGGCCCAGAATTGTTACTGGAGATATTGGACAGGCTACCAAGGGATAAGGTGTTATTGATCCTGGGTGGCCCACGTCGCCACTATTTGGTGCATCAATGTCGTAGCCTCTCGATTCCCTACCTCTTTGTAGGGGATGAATCGAAGATTGACGCCATGGAAGATGACATGGTAATCAATAACTTAGAGCCAGCGGTCATCAATCAACTGTATAACCTGATTGATCTATACCTAGTTACCTCTCGTTCTGAGGGAGGCCCAAAGGCAGTAATTGAGGCCGCTCTGACCCGTACTCAAATTCTGTCTACCCAGGTAGGCATGGCATCGGAGTTGCTGTCCCCCTATTGTCTGTGCCACAAGACCGATGATTTCCACTCAAAGATCAGTGGCTTGATGATTGATGGTATGCCTGCCATAGTTGAACAAAACTACCAGCGGGTTGCGCAGATCAACAATTTTGAGGCATTTACCTGTCGGGTGAGGACAGTGGTAGAAGCAACACTAAAGCTCTGAAGCAATCTGAACGGTTACATCTAAACACTTACACCTCAATGTTATTAATATGCTGAATAAGTATTGGCTCTTTACCATAGATACAGAATGGGATAGACGTAGTAAGCGTAAAGACTTGGCTACCGAAAATCTAACTGCCTTGCCGCGTCTCCAGGCATTATGTGATGATGAGGGTGTGCGGCCTTGCTACTATACTGCCTACGAGGCGGCAATCTCCCCCGTTTTTGAATCATTTGCTACAGCCCTACTGGCCGAGGGCAAGGGGGAGGTGGGTACGCATCTGCACCCCTGGACAACCCCACCCTTCTCGGCACAGGAACGGGATGCTCCCAAGGCCACAAGCTTTCCAAATGAATTGCCACTGGTAGAATTTGAGCGCAAGCTTGAACAACTCCAGACAGCGCTTGTTAGACGTTACGGCAGGCAGTATTCCTACCGTGCTGGGCGTTTTGGTTTTATCCCTGCCCATGCGGAAATTCTCTCTCGGCTTGGTTATCTTAGCGACTCTTCAGTAACCCCTCATCTCTCTTGGCAAGGTCACAGTGGATTGACAGCCAACGCCGGCCCTGATTTTCGTGCTTATGACGCGAATCCCTTTGTTTGGCAAAGCAAAGAAGGTGAGCTACTGGAACTGCCATTGACTATTGTGCGTCGCTACAAGCCGCTGAGTAAGGTGCTACGCCCTTGGGCAAGCCACCTGAGCTATCGCCTCGGCCTGGGGCAATTCTGGCTACGCCCCTTACCGGATAACCTGATCTTCCTAGAGGACATGGTAACCGCAGTGGCACGCCTTGGTTTGCCATTAGCAAACGTCATGATTCACTCCAATGAATTGAATCCAACCACCAACCCCTATTTCAATACGCCGGAGAGTGTAGCATTGCTATTTGAGGCATTGCAAAGGCTATTTAAGAGACTTGATCAGGCAGGATATAAGAATGTAACACCACAGGAATATGCTGAATTATCAATAAAAAACGCTAGCTTACCCCGTCGTCTTGCCAGCAGCTTAGATTAATTCCATAGCGTTGCGTCAGTCGTTTTATTGACTCAGAGAAATATGCATTTAGCTGCTTTCGAGTGGCTATCTCCATGGCAGGGTAGCCCGTTGGGTCATGGGCCAAGCCTAATAGGGCTTTCCAAGATCTTTTTCTTCGACTGCTGGCCTGGTTACGGTCTACCATTTTGGTCAATATGGCCGGACAGGGGGCAATGCCCAGTACTTCAAAGAGCTGTGAATAAAAATCTGCTGGGTTGGCTAGCATCTCCTCAAATAGCCAAACAGAGATTTGACTGTCAGAGAAGTGCTCATGGAATCGCTCCAGGTGTCTTATATAGTGGCCGATTTCCAGTAGTTCAGGATAGTTTACTATGGCCTGTTCGAAGGGCAGTTCAGAGGGAATTTTATTATGGGTTTGCAGGGTATAATAATGGGACAGTGCCCGATCTACCGGGTTACGCAGCAAAAATAACAATCGTGTATTAGGCAGGGTGTTGCGCAGACGCTGCACCACACCTGTACGAAAGAAATAGCCAGCGGTCTTTTCTAGGATTACAGTCTCAGCTGTACAGTGACTGAAATGTTTGGCGTACCAGAGGTTACCCTGCCCATGGTGCTGATCGAAGTAGTGCAGCTCTTTTCGGTCGGCAGAACAAACTTGCGGGTGATAGGCAAGCGTGGCAAACAGAGAAGAGGTACCACAGCGAGGCGCACCAGCGATAATGGTATTGGGAAGCATCATCTACCCTCACCTATTGCCCCATTTTTTTCGCCATTTATAGCGGCGCATTGCCCAGCGAAGCCTCCAATAGTCCATTGCCAAGGGCTTATTGGGTCTCTTTTTAGAGGCGATACGCTCGAATATTGCAAAATATTGGTTGGCGATCTCATCCATAGAAAGCACCTGAATATGGGCGCGGTAATGATCTAAATTGGCTGCCACCTGTTCAATGGATTGCATGAGTTCTTCTGTATTGGAAAAGGTCTCGCCCGCCTTGCCGATAATTTCAGGATGGCCACCACTGTCCCTTACCACGGCAGGTAGACCACAGTGCAGGGCCTCTACCAGAGAATTGGAGCAGGGATCATTGTGGCTGGCGGTAATAAAGATATCTGCCTCCCTGAGTTGATTGGCCACATCGATACTTGGAGCTGGGTCAAGGGTTAGGATATTTTTAAATTGCAGCGGTGAGCGTCCGATGAATGCCATTTCATAGCGATCAAAATCCAATTTATCATCAAGCTCCCGGTAGAAGTCAAACCCCTTCTGCATGTTGGCTGACCAACTGGTGGCAATCAATCGAATCTTGCCCTCATGGGGGGGACGATGGGCGGGTGGAAGTCGGAGGCCAAGCGGT
>JAUXDF010000001.1 GCA_030618505.1 Spongiibacteraceae bacterium
TCTCCGAGCGCCTCAACCTGCGCTTTAACATAATCTTCTTCACCAACGGATACGCCACCACTGGAGATAATACAATCAGCCTGTTGCGCGGCACTTTGCAGGGCCTCTCGGGTGGCCTGCTCATTATCGGCAATCACTCCCAGATCAACAAACTCATGACCACAGTCCGCCAGTAAACCCAGCAATGTGTATCGATTGGAGTTAAAAATCTGCCCTGGCACAATAGGCTGCCCGGGCTCGACCAACTCATCGCCGGTGGACATGACCGCCACCTTCAATCGACGCAACACTGACAGGCGACCAAGCCCAACTGAGGCCAGCAAGCCCAGATCCTGCGGGCGCAATTTATGTCCCGAGGAGAGCAAATCATCGCCTTGCTTAATGTCCTGCCCTTTAGCGCGAACATTTTGTCCTGCCTCGATATCACCGAGTAGTCGTACATTTTCACCATCAAGTTCGGTTTTTTCCTGCATCATGACGGTATCGGCACCCGGCGGCACTTCTGCACCGGTAAATATTCGCGCCAGGGTACCGGGCTGAAGCTGCGAACCGACCTGCCCCGCCGCTATACGCTGACTAACAGGAAAGGCCATATCAGGATTTTTTTGCCAGTCTTCAAGGCGCAGGGCATAACCGTCCATCGCACTATTATCCGCCGGTGGCACCGACACGGGCGAGCGGACGCTCTCAGACAGAATACGCCCAAGAGCATCCTCCAGCGCCACTGTTTCGGTATCGGTAATCGGCTTGACTTCATCTAGCAGCATAGCCAAAGCGTCTTCAAGGGGGGTTAAGCTGGATCTTGTTTTCGACATTGTTAAACCTTGCTAATCGTTTTTTCAGAGGCTCAAGATGTAGTTGGTTAGAGTATTTTTTCACGCGTACTGAGAACACCCACAAAATTGCAGGGACGGTGACGATTATCCAACTGCTCTTTTAATATGCCTTCCCAGGCGGTGCGGCATGCACCGGTTGAGCCTGGCACACAGAACACGACAGTATTATTAGCCAGCCCCGCCAAGGCTCTTGATTGTACTGTTGATGTGCCAATTTCCTGATAAGACAGATAGCGAAACAGCTCACCAAATCCCTCGACAGCCTTATCGAACAAGGGAGCCACGGCCTCGGGTGTGGAATCTCGACCACTAAATCCAGTGCCGCCAGTTACTAATACCGCCTGTATATTGGCATCGGCAATCCAGCGGGACAAAATAGCGCGTATTTGGTAGATGTCGTCTATTACAATTGCCTTATCACACAGTTGGTGACCGGCCTCGCTCAGCTGCTCAACCAAATATTGGCCGGAGGTGTCGTTTTCTTCAGTGCACGTATCAGAAACGGTTAATACCGCCGCCCTGACACTCTCAAACTCTTTTACTACCTTGCTCATAAAATCTCTCTACCTTTTCTGATTGCAGGAGGCGCTAGTTTTGACTTTGTCACCCTGGCCAAAATACTCTTTCACTATGTCGACGAGCCCGGTTTTCCAGGGTCGCTGCTTGATACCAAAACTGTTCAGTAACTTTTGGCAGGACAACACTACCGGCGCAACGAACAATACCTCATCACTATCACAATGAGTTTCAGCAAGACGGATCTTATCTTCGGCTAAATCAGGACTATACTGCCCGGCTATGGCGAGCAAGGCTTCGGCAAATTGGTAGCCATTGGTTACACCGGCACTGCAATAGTGGTAGGTCCCCTGGCAGCGGGCTCCAGCAGATAACTGCTGAATAATCGCAAAAATCACTCGCGCCAAATCTGCTGCGGAGCTTGGACAGGCGCTAACGGCAGAATTAAACAATAGTGTTTCACCCCGCTCTGCCTGCTTCAGTAATCGGGTTAAATAGTTATCCCCCTGCGCAGAAAACACCCAGCCAGTGCGAAGGATAAGCAAGTCATCAAGAGTGTTTTTCAGTTCCTGTTCAAGCTTTACTGACCATTT
Source organism: Spongiibacteraceae bacterium (assembly GCA_030618505.1). Lineage (GTDB taxonomy): Bacteria > Pseudomonadota > Gammaproteobacteria > Pseudomonadales > PIVM01 > JAUXDF01. Next base: position 1,946 of record JAUXDF010000001.1, read on the forward strand.
GCCAAGCTCATTTAAAGGCGCAAAAGCATCCTCTTCCACATAAGGAGTATTTTTAATACCATCGTAAACCTGGTTATCTGTAACAAAGAGCATTTTGCAATGAAGCTTTGCACACTCCTGCGCCAATAGGCACAGCAGCGCCTTGTATGACTCACGGCTGGGGGATATTTCTGATACCGTCCAGGCGCACAACACATAACACGGCTGTTGCCGGGCAAGCTCGCAAAGCAAAGGCGCCGGCTCATCGCCCGGCTGCCAATCAACAGTAATAAGTTCGGCGGGGATAGACGGCGCCAGCCGCAAGATTTCTCTGCCAAGCAGGGAATGCCCGCCAACCAGCAATATTTTTACTGCAGTAAATGCTGTCACTTCGCTACAAACTATACTCTATGCTGATTTTAGAAAGGGATATCATCATCAAAATCGTCAAAATTACCACTCGGTGCCGGCTGAGGCTGAGGCTGGGATTGCGATTGCGGCGGCTGTTGTTGTGATTGCTGCTGTGGTGATTGCTGCTGTGGTGAAGATTGTTGCTGAGAGGGCTGGGATTGCGGCTGCTGGTAACCCTGCTGTGGAGTCTGATTAAAACCTCCTCCCTGCTGATAATCACCCTGCCCGCCGCCTCGGCTATCCAGCATCTGCATCTCACGCGCACGAATTTCTGTGGTATAACGATCCTGACCGGTATTCTTATCCTGCCATTTACGGGTACGCAGTGAGCCTTCGATATACACTTTTGAGCCCTTTTTCAGATACTCACCAGCGATTTCTGCCAGACGGCCATTAAACGCCACCCGGTGCCACTCGGTGGCCTCTTTCTGCTCACCAGTCTGCTTATCCTTCCAAGACTCAGAGGTAGCAATAGTTACGTTGGTGACAGCCCCGCCGGAGGGAAAATAACGGGTCTCCGGATCACCACCAAGGTTGCCGACTATGATCACTTTATTAACGCCACGAGCCATGTGGATCTCCTAGATTTATACGATTTGAAGCAAGCCGGACAAATGAATACCCGGCCAGAGCGAAATATTGGACTGAGACTATACCCGATTAAGGTTGCTGCCTCCATATCCAATTAAGCTAACAAGCTCAACTTCAAGCTTGAAAAAGTAGCTAGATCACGAAAGTCTGCGCTCGACTATGTTTTCTGGGTTTAAAGAATTCCAAAGCGTTATACTGTGCTGTTTTGCGCTAGGTAGTTGTAGTTGTCTATGGATAAGATCATTGTACGCGGTGCTCGCACCCACAATCTGAAAAATATCGACGTGGAAATCCCCCGTGACAAGCTGGTGGTGATTACAGGCTTGTCTGGCTCGGGAAAGTCTTCTCTGGCCTTTGATACACTCTACGCTGAGGGGCAGCGCCGCTACGTGGAGTCGCTGTCCACCTATGCTCGGCAGTTTCTGTCAATGATGGAGAAGCCGGATATCGACAGTATTGAAGGTTTGTCCCCCGCCATCTCGATCGAGCAAAAATCAACCTCCCATAACCCGCGCTCGACGGTGGGAACCATTACCGAGATCTACGATTATCTGCGACTACTGTTTGCCCGCGTAGGCGAGCCCCGTTGCGCCGAACACAACCTTCCCCTGCAGGCACAAACTATCAGCCAGATGGTTGATACAGCGCTCGCCATTGCCCCAGAAACAAAACTGATGCTACTAGCCCCAGTGATACGCGAGCGCAAAGGTGAGCACTTACATACCCTGGAAAAGCTTCGCAGCGAGGGCTTTATTCGCGCCAGAATTGACGGCATCGTTACCGACCTGGATGATCTGCCGCAGCTAAGTAAAAATCAAAAACATACGATTGAAGTGGTGGTTGATCGCTTTAAAGTAAAAAGCGAGATCAGCATTCGTGTCGCAGAATCCTTTGAAACAGCCATTAAGCTATCTGACGGCCTGGCTTGCATCGCTTTTATGGATGGCGAGGCGCAGGACATTACTTTTTCGGCGCGTTTTGCCTGCCCTCAGTGTGGGCATAGCATTGATGAGCTTGAACCGAGAATGTTCTCCTTCAACAACCCGGCGGGTGCCTGCAGCGGCTGTGATGGGCTGGGCGTCAAACAATTTTTTGATATTGATCTGGTAGTAGCCCATCGCGAAGCGAGTCTGGCCGAGGGTGCGATTCGCGGCTGGGATCGGCGCAGCATCTACTATTTTCATATGCTCAAATCACTGACGGAGCATTATAATTTTGATATCGACACGCCTTTTTTTGAGCTAACTAAGGAACAGCAACAGCGCATACTATTTGGCAGCGAAGGGGAGGAGATCAGCTTTAAGTACCTGAATGATCGAGGTGATAGCTTTCAAAAAACCCATGCTTTTGAAGGCATTATCCCTAATATGGAACGCCGCTATCGGGAAACAGAATCACAGTCAGTGCGCGAGGACCTGTCAAAATATCTCTCCACCCAGCAATGTCCGCAATGTGATGGCTCACGCCTTAATAAAGATGCACGCCATGTGTTTATCGACAACAAAACACTGTCGGATATCACTGCAATGGCGGTGGGTGAATCAGCGCAATATTTCTCTCAGCTAAAATTCATAGATCGCCAGGCAAAAATTGCTGAAAAAATACTCAAGGAATTACGTGATAGGCTGAATTTTTTGGTGGATGTAGGGCTCAACTATCTAAGCCTAAGCCGTAGCGCGGAGACCTTATCCGGAGGGGAGGCCCAACGCATACGTCTAGCCAGTCAAATTGGCGCCGGCCTGGTCGGAGTAATGTATATTCTGGACGAACCCTCGATTGGACTACATCAAAGAGACAATGAACGCCTGCTAAACACCCTTACCCAATTACGCGATATGGGCAACAGCGTGATTGTCGTTGAACATGACGAAGAGGCTATTCGAGCGGCTGATTATATTATCGACATTGGACCACGGGCAGGAATTCACGGTGGCGAGATTGTAGGCCAAGGCAGCTTAGCGGATATCCTCAAAGCACCGGAGTCGCTCACCGGAATGTACCTTAGCGGTCAAAAAACCATTAAAATCCCAAATAAAAGAGTAGCTTATAATAGTAATAAGCTACTCAAACTAAAAGGAGCCACAGGCAATAACCTGAAGTCCGTGGACTTAAATATCCCTTTGGGGCTTTTTACCTGCGTTACCGGTGTCTCAGGATCGGGAAAATCTACTCTGATCAACAGAACACTTTACCCGATTGCAGCCACGGAATTAAATGGCGCAACCACGCTTAAACCCGATGCCTACGAAACCATCAGCGGCCTTGGCCAACTCGACAAATGCATCGACATCAACCAAAGTCCGATTGGCAGAACACCGCGTTCAAACCCCGCCACCTATACCGGCATATTTACAGCAATTAGAGAACTATTTTCAGGCACTGCGGAGGCGCGATCACGTGGCTATAAGCCGGGACGCTTTAGCTTTAACGTAAAGGGAGGACGCTGTGAAGCCTGCCAGGGAGATGGTGTTACCAAGGTTGAAATGCATTTTCTCGCCGATGTTTATGTGATGTGTGATATTTGCAAGGGCAAACGCTACAACCGAGAGACTCTGGAAGTGCTCTACAAGGGCAAAAGTATTGATGACATATTAAAAATGACTGTCGAGGATGCGCTGACGTTTTTTGAAAATATTCCAGCCATCGCCAGAAAATTACAAACCCTTATGGATGTTGGCCTTTCTTACATCTGTGTTGGCCAAGCGGCAACCACCCTATCGGGTGGAGAGGCACAACGGGTTAAATTGGCCAAAGAACTGTCGAAACGAGATACCGGAAAAACACTGTATATTCTTGACGAGCCAACCACCGGCCTGCACTTTGAAGACATTCAGCAATTACTCAATGTTCTTATCAAACTAAGGGACCATGGTAATACCATCGTAGTTATCGAACACAACCTGGACGTGATAAAAACGGCCGATTGGCTGGTTGACCTGGGTCCGGAGGGAGGCGAAGGTGGTGGCGATATCCTCGGTTATGGTACACCTGAAGAACTGGCTTTGAGCCCGGTTTCACATACCGGAAGGTTTCTGAAGAAAATACTGCTGTAAAGCTCAGCTACCTAGTGCCCACCCAGAAATTAGGCAAAGAGATCCTGGCCAACGCAAATTTTGCGACTTAAAGGCCTTGAAAAGGCCTAGGAGCTAGATTTGCGTTGGCCGTGACCGTACTTAATTTTCGAAAATTAGCAGTTTCTGGATAGGCACTAGCTAGGAGCCTGTCGGATTTAACACTGACTTTCCATAACAAAAAAGAAGGCCAAAATATAAAAAACCGAGTATAACTCGGTTTTTAGGTCTGACGATTAAATCAATATCTCGATCTAGTCTTCATCATCCTCTTCAACTTCTACAGGACGATCAACCAGCTCAACATAGGCCATGGGAGCTTTATCACCGGAGCGAAAACCACATTTCATAATCCTAATGTATCCACCGGGACGTGTGTTATAACGCTCACCAAGCTCATTAAACAATTTACCGACCGCTTCCTTATCTCTTAGGCGATCAAAGGCCAATCGACGGTTGGCGACAGAATCAACTTTTGCCAAGGTAATAAGAGGTTCGGCATAACCGCGCAACTCTTTTGCTTTGGGAAGGGTTGTTTTAATCAACTCATGTTCAACCAGGGAAACAGTCATATTGCGAAACATCGCTTTTCTATGTGAACTGTTGCGGTTTAACTGACGACCACTATGACGATGACGCATGTTTTAATTCCTTACTATATGCTATTGCTTTCACAGCAATGCTGTAACTTCTATTTTTTACTTGCTGAGTATTTTTTCGTCGTTCTTCAAACTGGATGGTGGCCAGTTATCAAGACGCAGACCTAGAGAAAGACCTCTAGAAGCAAGTACATCTTTGATTTCAGTCAGAGACTTCTTACCAAGGTTTGGCGTTTTGAGCAATTCAACCTCGGTGCGCTGAACAAGGTCGCCAATATAATAAATATTTTCTGCTTTTAAACAGTTGGCTGAACGTACAGTCAGCTCAAGATCATCAACCGGCCGCAACAAAGTAGGATCGACCTCTTCTTCATGTTGCTCAGGCTCAACTTCTTTCTCACTTTCCAGATCAACAAATACGGCTAGCTGCTGCTGAAGAATGGTCGCAGCACGACGGATAGCTTCTTCAGGGTCAAGAGTACCATCGGTTTCCAGATCAAGAACCAACTTATCAAGGTCAGTACGTTGCTCTACGCGAGCATTTTCCACCACGTAGGTAACCCGATGCACTGGGCTGAAAGAGGCGTCCAGCTGTAGTCGACCAATAGAGCGAGACTCTTCATCGCCATTATCGCGCCCTTCTGCGGGCACATAACCACGGCCACGCTTAACGGACAATTTAATCGCCAGCTCACCGGCCTCATTCAAATGCGCAATGACATGATCCGGATTTTTAACCTCAACATCGTGATCCACCTGGATATCACCAGCGGTAACCACACAGGGTCCTTTCTTATTCAGCATCAGCACAGCTTCATCTTTACCGTGCATAACCACTGCAACACCCTTAAGGTTTAGCAGGATTTCAATCACGTCTTCCTGAACACCTTCAATGGCGCTGTACTCGTGTAATACGCCGTCTATTTCTGTCTCAACAATTGCACTTCCGGGCATCGAGGAGAGCAATATTCTGCGCAAGGCATTGCCCAATGTGTGGCCGAAACCACGCTCGAGAGGCTCAAGTGTCACCTTCGCATGGGTAGCGCTGATTTCGTTTACGTCGATTAGACGTGGTGTTAAAAACTCAGTCACTGCACTAGACATATAAAAAGCACCCTTTGCGGTTTTGATTCGTTAATGAATCGCTACTTACACTGTTACTTGGAGTAGAGCTCAACGATAAGGTTTTCGTTGATTTCAGAGGACAGCTCGGCCCTTTCAGGAGCGCTCTTGAACGTTCCTTCAAGTTTGCCTTCATTTACTTCAACCCACTCGGGGCGACCGCGCTGAGTAGCAATTTCCATCGCCGACCTTATACGCATCTGCTTTTGCGATTTCTCTCTGATCGAGACAACATCACCGCCACTAACGCTGTAGGATGCAATATTAACGCCCTTGCCGTTAACCAACACCGCTTTATGAGAAACCAGCTGGCGAGCTTCAGCACGCGTAGAACCGTAACCCATACGGTAAACTACATTATCCAGGCGGCTCTCTAGCAATTGCAGCAGGTTCTCACCGGTTGCGCCTTTACGTCTGGCCGCTTCACCATAGTAATTACGAAACTGTTTTTCAAGTACGCCATAGATACGACGAACTTTTTGCTTTTCACGCAACTGAACGCCGTAGTCTGACAAACGCCCTCTACGAACCCCTTGCTGCCCGGGGACTGTCTCAGCCTTACACTTGCTTTCAAGTGCTCTGACTCCACTCTTCAGGAAGAGATCAGTACCTTCTCTTCTGGACAGCTTACAGGTTGGGCCTAAATATCTAGCCATGTTTGAATTTCCTGCTTTAAATCAATGATACGTTATACGCGACGTTTCTTAGGAGGGCGACAACCATTATGAGGAATGGGTGTAACGTCCTTAATATTGCTGATCTTGTAGCCACAATTATTCAGAGCTCTAACTGCAGACTCTCTACCAGGGCCAGGGCCTTTAACTTCTACATCGAGATTTTTCAAACCAAAATCAAGTGCGGCGTTACCAGCTCGCTCTGCAGCTACCTGCGCAGCAAACGGAGTGCTTTTTCTTGATCCGCGAAAACCGGATCCACCAGCAGTAGCCCAGCTTAGAGCATTCCCTTGACGGTCAGTAATCGTTACGATGGTATTATTAAAGGATGCATGTATATGCGCAATCCCGTCTACGACTGTCTTTTTGACCTTCTTGCGGGTAGCTTTTGCACTTGGCTTAGCCATAACTTAATTCCTGGTATTAAAAGAACTACTTCTATAAATAAATACTGAACCAGCCAACACTTACCTGCGAATAGGCTTGCGAGGCCCCTTTCGGGTTCTGGCATTCGTTTTGGTTCGCTGTCCGCGCAAAGGCAGATTGTTACGATGGCGCATGCCCCGGTTGCACTTCAGATCCATCAAGCGCTTAATATTCATCGATATTTCACGGCGAAGATCACCTTCAACACTTAGCTGAGTAACTTTCTGGCGGATTAAATCGAGTTTGTCTTCTGTGACTTCACCGATCTTCACATCTTCAGCAATACCAGTTTCTGCACAAAGCTTTTTAGCAGTAGTACGGCCAACACCATAAATGTAGGTTAGCGAGATTACTGCATGCTTGTGGTCTGGTATATTGACACCAGCTATACGAGCCATTCAAATTACTCCAGTTACTATTTCTACCCTTAATTGGCCACGTTTCTGTGGGCCGGTCGCGAAAGGCGCAACAGGATAGCTTTTGCTTAAGTAAAAATCAACTTATTTAAATAAGTTGATCTAACGATTTTAACCCTGACGCTGCTTATGGCGAGGCTCAGTCTTACAGATAACTCGAACAACACCTTTACGTTTAACGATCTTACAGTTGCGACAGATCTTCTTTACAGACGCTCTAACTTTCATTTTGTGCCTCTACAAATATTCAATTACCAGAAGCGCTACGATTTCTTACCGAAGCTCTTCAAATTAGCTTTGTCCATCAGTGAATCATACTGATGAGACATCAGATGCGATTGCACTTGAGACATAAAGTCCATAACAACGACCACCACGATCAACAAGGAGGTACCGCCGAGATAAAATGGTACGTTAGCAACAACAACAAGAAACTGCGGCAATAAACACACCAAAGCAATATAGGCTGCTCCAAATACCGTTAAGCGCGTTAACACACCATCAATATATTTTGCTGTTTGCTCCCCTGGACGTATACCTGGCAGGAAGGCCCCGGAGCGTTTAAGGTTTTCGGCAACTTCTTTTGGATTAAACATCAAGGCCGTATAAAAGAAGCAGAAAAACACAATAAGCACGGTAAATATCAAAATATTCAGTGGCTGGCCTGGCCCTATAGCAAAAGCAATTTCCTGCAGCCAGTCCATTTCCTCTGATGATTGACCTACCCACTGAGCGATGGACGCTGGAAACAATAATATACTACTGGCGAAAATAGCTGGAATAACACCAGCCATATTAATTTTTAACGGCAGGTGGCTTGATTGCGCCTGCATTAATCGCCGCCCCTGCTGACGTTTGGCATAATTAACGGTAATTCTACGCTGCCCGCGCTCAATACGAACTATAAACCAGATCACTGAAACGGCGACGGCGATAATACTTAAAAGCACTAATATATGTAACTCACCTTGCCTGGACTGTTCTAGTGACTGGCCGATCGCACCTGGCAAACCGGCAACGATACCAGCAAAAATCAGCATCGAGATACCGTTACCAATACCTCTCTCTGTAACCTGCTCACCCAACCACATCATAAAGACTGCGCCGGTAACCAGCGAAACCATGGAGATAGCGATCACCGAAAAACCATCACCAAAAAACAAACCCTGCGACGCCATGCCTACTGACATACCGGCTGCCTGAACAGTAGCCAATATTACCGTCCCGTAACGCGTGTACTGGGAAATCTTTCGTCGCCCGGACTCACCTTCTTTTTTTAACTGCTCCAGCGTTGGGCTAACCGCGCTGAGTAACTGCATAATGATCGAGGCAGAAATATAAGGCATGATACCTAGCGCCAGGATGCTCATTCTTTCTAACGCACCACCAGAAAACATATTAAACAAACCAAGTATGGTACCTTGATTCTGATTAAATAGTGCGTCCAGCTGATCTGGGTTTATCCCCGGCACGGGTATATGTGTACCGATCCGATAAACAACTATCGCCATCAAAACAAAACGAAGGCGAGTAAAAAGCTCGCCTAATCCCTGTCTACCGCCTGAATTTGCCTTTCCCGGGTTAGCCATTTATTCCTCTATCTTGCCGCCAGCCTTTTCGATAGCTTCACGAGCGCCTTTTGTCACGGCAAGCCCTTTCACCGTAATGCTCTTAGCCACGTCACCAGACAAAAATATTTTTGCACGTTTTATATGCTGGCCAACAAGATCTGCTTCCTTGAGCACATCCAGATCAACTACATCGCCCTCAATACTGGCGAGCTCACTGGTGCGAACCTGTGCACTCACTCGTGAGACGCGAGAAGTAAAACCATACTTAGGCAGGCGTTTCTGCAAAGGCATTTGACCGCCCTCGAAACCCGGCTTAACACTACCACCGGTACGTGCCTTTTGTCCTTTATGGCCACGGCCACAGGTTTTGCCAGTACCGCTACCAATACCACGACCAACACGCTTTGCTGTAGATCGTTTGCCTGGTGCCGGACTCAGGGAATTTAAACTTAACACTTCACTGCCCATAGCAGTTATTCCTCAATTCGTACCAAATAATTTACTTTATTCATCATGCCACGTGTCGATGGTGTATCCTCAACCTCAACGGTATGACCGATTCTGCGCAGCCCAAGACCAGCCACACATGCTTTGTGGGACTTTAATCGACCATTAACACTGCGTACTAATGTAACTTTAACGCTTTTTTTATCCGCCATCGCCATACACCCGATTAATTCATCATTTCTTCAACGGATTTGCCGCGTTTGGCAGCAACTTCTTCCGGAGAACGCATAGTCTTTAAACCTTCAAAGGTTGCGCGAACTACATTAACCGGATTGGTTGAACCGTAGCATTTCGCCAATACGTTTTGGATACCGGCTATTTCAAGCACAGCTCGCATCGCTCCACCAGCAATCACTCCAGTACCTTCAGAGGCAGGCTGCATGTACACCTTCGATGCGCCATGGCGCGCCTTTATAGGGTATTGAATAGTGGTGCCATCCAGATCTACCTGGATCATATTACGGCGCGCCGCTTCCATCGCTTTTTGAATGGCAATAGGTACTTCACGCGCTTTTCCGCGACCAAAGCCAACCTTACCATTTCCATCACCAACAACGGTGAGAGCGGTAAAACCGAATATTCGGCCACCTTTAACAACTTTTGCTACGCGATTCACTTGAACCAGCTTTTCTTGTAGCCCTTCGCTGTTATTACCTTTATCTTTCTGATCGTTAAACGCCATATCGCTATACCTTAGAACTCTAATCCAGCTTCTCTAGCTGCATCAGCTAGTGCCTTTACTCGACCATGGTATTTAAAACCGCTACGATCGAATGCTACCTGCGTTAAACCCGCAGCTTTCGCTTTTTCTGCAATCGCCTTTCCAACTTCAGCAGCGGCTTCAGCATTACCTGTTTTCCCGCCACGGAGATCTTTATCGAGCGTCGAAGCACTTGCCAGAACCAGATCACCTGCGGGTGAAAGAATCTGAGCATACATATGGCGCGGTGTACGGTGAATAGACAGCCGACTAACACCTAACTCTCGCATCTTCATTCGCGCGCGCGTAGCACGACGTATTCTTGAATTTTTCTTTGCGCTCATAATCTAGCCTTTACTTCTTCTTCGCTTCTTTACGGCGTACATGTTCATCAGAATAACGAACACCTTTACCCTTGTATGGCTCAGGTGGACGGAAAGCTCGAATTTCTGCAGCCACCTGTCCAATCAACTGTTTGCTAGCACCCTTCAATACAATTTCAGTCTGGGTGGGTGTTTCTACCTTGACCCCTTCTGGAAGCTTATAGTCAATCGGATGGGAAAAACCAAGGGTAAGACTTATGGTTTTACCGGATGCTTTGGCACGATAACCAACCCCGTTCAGCTGCAGCTTCTTCTCAAAGCCCTGACTAACGCCGGTGACCATGTTATTAACCAGAGCTCTTGTGGTACCAGCGATAGCCCGTGAGGACTTGCCATTATCACGCGCAGAAAATGTAAGAATTTCATCATCCTTTTTAACATCAACATTAATGTTGATGTTCATTTCCAGGGAGCCGTTACCGCCTTTGACCTTGATTTGCTGACCAGCTAGAGTCACTTCGACTCCTGATGGAATCACAACCGGGCTTTTTGCAACTCGAGACATAACTTTTACTCATCAAATACTATTTTAGAAAACCTGGCAGATTAACTCGCCGCCGATACCTTCTTTGCGTGCTGCACGGTCAGTCATCAGACCTTTACTCGTGGAGACTATAGTAATACCAAGCCCACTATTAACTTTGGGGATATCATCATGTGTAGAATAAATTCTCAAACCGGGGCGACTGACCCTTTGGATTTTCTCAATGACAGGCTTGCCCTGATAATATTTAAGATCCAGAATCAGCGTAGATTTACCGCTTTGCTCTTCGACCTTGCTACCATTTATATACCCTTCCTGGCAAAGCACATCAGCGATAGCCGACTTTACCTTGGAGGCTGGCATCTGGACTTCAGTCTTTGCTGCTCTCTGAGCGTTTCGAACTCGCGTCAGCATATCAGCTATTGGATCTTGCATACTCATATTATTACCTCAACATCAAAGCCAGATAAGCGACTTTGAAATCTCCTTAAAAGTTTACCAGCTAGCCTTGACCAGACCCGGCACATCACCGCGCATTGCCGCTTCTCTCAGCTTATTTCGACACAGCCCAAATTTACGATACACGCCATGGGGTCGGCCAGTTATCTGACAACGACGGCGCTGACGACATGGGCTTGCATTACGTGGCAACTTTTGAATAGCTACCTGTGCATCCCATTTTTCTTCATCAGTGGCGTTGACGTCTGCAAGAATCGCCCTGAGTTTCGCTCGCTTTTCTGCAAATTTAGCTACTGTTTTTTCGCGCTTTTTTTCGCGCGCAATCATCGATGCCTTTGCCATTAGTCTGCTGCTCTCAACCTTTTAAAGGGAAATTAAATGCTCTCAATAGTGCTCGACCTTCGTCATCTGTTTTTGCACTAGTGGTGATCGCTATATCCATACCGCGGAGCTTATCTACCTTATCATAATCGATTTCCGGAAAGATAATTTGCTCGGTTACTCCCATCGCAAAATTACCACGACCATCGAAGGACTTCGGATTAATACCGCGAAAATCTCTAATCCTGGGGATCGATATAGAAATCAAACGATCAAGGAATTCATACATGCGCTCACCGCGCAGACTGACCTTACAGCCAATCGGCCACTCTTCACGGACTTTAAATCCTGCGATAGATTTACGCGCCTTGGTAACGATCGGCTTTTGACCGGCGATCAGTTCCATATCCTTTACTGCGTAATCCAGGACTTTTTTATCGCCCAGTGCATCACCAACACCCATATTCAGGGTAATTTTGGTGATTTTAGGCACCAGCATAATATAATTTAAGCCAAGCTCATCTTTAAGCTTAGCGGCGATCTCTGCTTTATATAATTCTCTTAATCTTGCCATGATCTGCTTCCAGCCTGATTACGCGTCTATCAATTCATTGTCAGATTTAAAAAAGCGAGCTTTTTTACCATCTTCCAGACGAATACCAACACGGTCTGCTTTTTGTGTTTTAGGGTTAAAAATAGCGACGTTGGAGCCCTCGATTGGCGCTTCCTTTTCGACTATCCCACCAGCCACACCCGCATTGGGATTAGGCTTAGTGTGGCGCTTGATCATATTGACGCCTGAAACAATCATGCGCCCATCATCATTGACTCTGACAATCTTGCCGCGCTTACCCTTATCTTTACCAGCTATGACGACTACTTCGTCTTCGCGCTTCATTTTGCGCATGACCAACCCTCAAATATTTCTATCTCTTTATAATACTTCTGGAGCCAAAGAGATGATTTTCATGAATTTCTCAGTTCGCAATTCGCGTGTAACTGGCCCAAATATACGTGTACCAATAGGTGCCAACTGGGCGTTTAACAATACCGCGGCATTATCGTCAAATTTAATCAACGAACCATCTCCACGACGAACGCCTTTTTTAGTGCGTACTACGACGGCTGTCATCACCTGGCCTTTCTTAACTTTACCGCGAGGAATTGCTTCCTTTACAGTAACTTTAATAATATCGCCAACCCTTGCGTAGCGACGATGTGATCCACCGAGCACTTTGATACACATCACCCGACGAGCGCCACTGTTGTCAGCAACTTCAAGGTAACTTTGTGTTTGAATCATCGATCAACTCCAAACCTGTTCTTATGCAAGCGTTAAATCCGCTTGACCCGCTACAATTAACTTTCTGACGCTCGCTCTTCTATTCGAAGCAATTGCCAGGATTTTGTCTTGGACAACGGACGGCTTTCACTTATGGTGACAACATCCCCGGCGTTACACTCGTTACTCTCATCATGCGCATGTAGCTTTGTTGAGCGAGTCATAAATTTTCCGTATATTGGATGCTTTACACGGCGCTCAACCAATACAGTAATGGTCTTATCCATTTTGTCGCTAACAACCTTACCGGTCACCGTGCGAGCTGTCTTTTCACCTTCAGCCATGTCTACTTACCTGCCTTCTGCTTCAGCACAGTTTTGACTCGTGCTATCTCTTGTTTGTTTTGCTTTAACAAGTGGGTCTGTGCCAATTGACCAGTCCCTTTCTGCATACGAAGCTTAAACTGTTGCTCACGCAAACTGAGTAGCTCAGCGCTTAACTCGTCAGCTGTTTTCTCTAGCAATTTATTCGCTTTCATTACATCACCGATCTTTTAACGAAAGTTGTCGCTACAGGTAACTTCGCCGCAGCCAGTGCAAAAGCTTCTTTGGCAAGCTCTTCAGATACACCCTCTACTTCGTAAAGAATCTTACCCGGTTGAATCTGCGCAACCCAGTACTCGACGTTACCCTTACCCTTACCTTGACGAACCTCTAGAGGCTTCTGGGTAATAGGCTTATCAGGAAATACTCGAATCCAGATTTTACCACCACGTTTTATGTGTCGAGTCATTGCTCGACGAGCCGCTTCGATCTGGCGGGCAGTAATACGACCTCTACTGGTCGACTTGAGCCCGAATTCTCCAAAGCTCACTTTACTGCCACGATGTGCCAGTCCGCGATTACGGCCTTTTTGCTGCTTGCGAAATTTTGTACGCTTAGGCTGCAACATCTGTGTAACCCCTAATTACCAACTACTCTTAGTTTTGAGTAGCTGCCTTTTTACTTTGAGTGGCTTCTGGTTGCTCGTTCTGTCCGATAACCTCGCCCTTAAAAATCCAAACCTTAACACCCAGTATTCCGTAGGTAGTCATGGCTTCATAGGTCGCATAGTCGATATCGGCACGCAAAGTGTGCAAAGGAACTCGCCCTTCTCGATACCACTCGGAGCGCGCAATTTCTGCACCACCCAAGCGACCACCAACCTGAACCTTGATACCCTTGGCACCCTGGCGCATTGCATTTTGCACAACGCGTTTCATCGCTCGGCGAAACATAACTCGACGTTCAAGCTGTTGAGCGACATTTTGCGCAACGAGCTTAGCATCTAGATCAGGTTTGCGAATTTCCTGAATATTGATATGAACGGGGACACCCATCATATCAGTCAGTTCCTTCCTAAGCCGATCTACATCTTCGCCTTTCTTACCAATCACAATACCTGGTCTTGCAGTATGGATGGTAACGCGAGCGGTCTGTGCAGGGCGTTCAATAACCACCCTACTAACCGATGCATGATTGAGTTTCTTTTCAATATATTCGCGTACTTTGATATCTTCTACCAAATACTTTGAATACGATTGACTATCGGCATACCAGACAGAGTTATGGTCTTTAACTATGCCTAAGCGAATACCTATTGGATGTACTTTTTGACCCATATGGCCATCTCCTAAAGAACGCTTTTAGCTATCAGCAACTTTGATCGTAATATGACACGAACGTTTAAAAATTCGATCTGCTCTACCCTTGGCACGTGGCTTAATACGCTTGAGGGTAGTTGACTCGTCAACAAAAATCGTTGACACCTTTAGATCATCGACGTCTGCACCTTCATTATGCTCTGCATTTGCAATCGCAGAGTTCAGAATTTTCTTAATGATCACTGAAGCCTTTTTTGGACTAAAGGCCAAAATATCAAGTGCCTCTTCTACAGGCTTGCCTCTTACTTGATCAGCCACCAATCGGGCTTTCTGTGCAGATATAGTCGCACCTTTTAATTTTGCGGCAACTTCCATCTCTATAGAACCTCTTTCACTTACCCGTTACGCTAGCGCGTGGCTTTTTTGTCTGCCGCATGCCCCTTAAAGGTACGCGTCACAGCAAATTCGCCTAATTTATGTCCTACCATATCCTCAGTAACAAATACTGGAACATGTTGACGCCCATTGTGTATGGCGATTGTTAATCCGACCATATCAGGGGAAACCATCGACCGGCGCGACCATGTTTTTATCGGGCGTTTGTCATTTTTCTCAATAGCTACCTCAACCTTTTTTATCAGGTGAAGGTCTATGAAAGGGCCTTTTTTTAACGAACGCGGCACTGTCTATTCCTCTTCATTAAGCTCTTGGTCGTGGTTTTACTTAGATCCGCGACTACGAACAATCAACTTATCTGTACGCTTGTTTTTGCGTGTCTTATAACCTTTTGCCGGTGTGCCCCATGGAGATACAGGATGACGACCTCCAGAAGTACGACCTTCACCACCACCATGCGGGTGATCAACAGGGTTCATTGCTACACCACGTACAGTGGGTCGAACTCCACGCCACCTGGATGCTCCAGCTTTACCCAACGAACGCAAACTATGCTCGCTATTGGAAACTTCACCCAAGGTTGCTCGACATTCAACAGACACCTTTCGCATTTCGCCTGAGCGCAGTCTCAAGGTCGCATGCTGACCCTCTCTTGCTACTAACTGTGCCGACGTACCAGCACTGCGCGCTATCTGAGCACCTTTGCCTGGCTTCAACTCTATGCAATGTATAACACTACCAATTGGCATGTTACGTAAAGGCAAAGTGTTTCCACTTTTGATCGGGGCCGCTTCACCCGAATCAATCACATCACCGGCCTTCATATCCCTTGCAGCAATTACGTATCTACGTTCGCCATCGGCGTATAACACCAAGGCTATATTTGCTGTTCGGTTCGGATCATACTCCAAGCGCTCTACTGTTGCCGGAATACCGTCTTTATTTCTTTTAAAGTCGATAATTCGGTAATGCTGCTTGTGGCCACCACCAATGTGTCGAGTGGTAATACGGCCCCTGTTATTTCGTCCGCCTGACTTTGACTTCTTCTCTAGTAGCGGCTTGTGTGGTTCGCCTTTATGCAGGTCAGGATTGACCACACGCACCACAAAGCGGCGCCCAGGAGAAGTTGGTTTACTCTTTACTATCGCCATCTTAACCTAGCTCCAATCCTAGTCCGCTATAGAAAAATCAATTTCGTGGCCTTGCTCTAAACGAACATAAGCCTTTTTCCAGTTCGGTTTTGAGGTAAGGCCATAACGATTTCGCTTTGCCTTACCTTTAACATTTAATACCTGAACCTTTTGCACTTTAACTTTAAAAAGCTTTTCAACGGCTTTTTTAATTTCCAGCTTGGTAGCATCTATTGCCACCTTAAAGGCTACCCGATTAGCATCCTCGGCACCGATTGCTGCTTTTTCGGAAATATGCGGGCCAAGTAGAACGGTGAATATACGCTCCGAATTCATCCCAACAACTCCTCAAACTTTTTCAGTGCTGGCACAGTTACTAGCACTTTGTCATGAGCGATTAGACTAACAGGATCAACACCCTGCACATCGCGCACATCAACTTTATTCAAATTACGCGCAGACAGAACCAGATTACTATCAGCATTCTCGGTCACTATCAAAGCACTATCGATACCGAAATCGCTCAGCTTCGCCACCAGCTCTTTGGTCTTTGGCGCAGCCATTTCAATACTGTCAACTATTACCAATCGCTCTTGACGAGCCAGCTCGGATAATATGCTGCTCATCGCTGCCCGATACATTTTTTTATTCACTTTCTGTGAATAATCGCGAGGCTGAGCGGCAAAAGTAACACCACCGCCACGCCAAATTGGACTTCTTATGGTACCAGCACGTGCGCGACCGGTACCCTTTTGACGCCAGGGCTTACGACCACCACCGCGCACGTCCGCGCGATTTTTTTGTGCTTTGCTACCCTGACGCGCGCCGGCCAAGAAAGCGGTAACCACCTGGTGAACCAGCTCTTCATTAAAAGTGCGCGCGAATGCCGCCTCGGACACTTCAACTGTGCCTGCTACGGCACTACCAGATGCAGTAATATTCAATTCCATCAGTGTAACCCCCCTTAGGAACCTTTAATCTTTACAGCAGGCCTGACGATGACATCGCCACCCGGCGCACCAGGCACCGCGCCTTTTATAAGGAGCAGATTTTTTTCTGCATCAACTCGAACAATCTCCAGCCCCTGGGTAGTAACTTTCGCTGCTCCCATATGCCCGGCCATCTTCTTACCCTTCCAAACTCGCCCTGGAGTCTGGCACTGACCTATGGATCCTGCCGAACGGTGTGATATCGAGTTACCATGAGTGGCATCTTGCATGGTGAAGTTCCAGCGCTTGATTGCGCCCTGAAAACCCTTCCCCTTTGAGCGCCCGGTAACATCGACTTTCTGGCCGCTCTCAAACTGCTCTACAGTCAACTGCTCGCCAACAGCCGGCGTGTTATCAGCCTGCTCCAGACGAAGCTCCCATAAACCACGACCTGCAGCTACATTTGCTTTAGCAAAATGACCTGCACTGGCTTTATTTACACGAGAAGCACGACGCTCACCTACAGTAACCTGTACTGCGGCATAACCATCGCTTTCCTGAGTTTTGACTTGAGTGACGCGATTAGGGTCAACCTCAACCACGGTTACCGGAATGGATAAACCATCTTCGGTAAACACACGGGTCATGCCGCATTTACGACCGACTAATCCTAATGACATTTTGAAACCTCTTGTGTACGGGGCTTACACCCTCTATGGCTGCCCCACTTAACGGAGCATTACACTCGAGTTAATGTGCTGCAAGGCAACTACATTAACTAATCATTCAACCTAAACTAATCTGAACTTCCACACCCGCTGCCAGATCGAGCTTCATCAGCGCGTCAACAGTTTTCTCGGTCGGCTCAACAATGTCTAGCAGACGCTTGTGGGTGCGAATCTCATATTGATCACGCGCATCTTTATTAACGTGCGGCGAAACCAATATTGTAAAACGCTCTTTACGAGTAGGCAAAGGGATTGGCCCTTTAACCTGAGCTCCAGTTCGCTTGGCCGTCTCAACTATTTCCTGAGTAGAAACATCAATCAGGCGATGGTCAAAGGCCTTTAAGCGAATTCGAATTCGTTGGTTTTGCATTCGACCAAAACTCCAGTTAAATCAAGCATTCAGAACCAAAGATCTTCTTTAGCCCTTCAAAAAAGGAGCGCGTATATTAAGACTCTGACACCAAACTGTCAAGCAATAAAATTCATTACTTTCAGCTTAATTTGGACATACCCATTGTCAGCAAAATGGAGCGCGGAAATCCATGCAAAACACGCCATGCCGCTATTCGGACACAAAAAAAACCCCGGCATTAGCCGGGGCTTCGAACCACCACTACAGCTTATTCTATAACCTTGGCTACAACACCCGCTCCAACGGTACGACCGCCTTCACGAATAGCAAAGCGCAGGCCGTCATCCATCGCAATCGGATGAATCAAGGTAACAACCATTTGAATGTTATCACCTGGCATTACCATCTCAACGCCCTCTGGCAGCTCGCAAGCACCAGTCACGTCAGTGGTACGGAAATAAAACTGCGGACGATAGCCTTTAAAGAAAGGCGTATGGCGACCACCCTCATCCTTGCTCAGCACATATACTTCGGCTTCAAATTTGGTATGTGGCGTAATAGTACCTGGAACCGCCAACACCTGACCACGCTCAACTTCATCACGCTTGGTACCACGAAGAAGAACACCAACATTCTCACCAGCACGACCTTCGTCAAGCAGCTTACGAAACATCTCAACACCTGTACAGGTGCTCTTGGTAGTCTCGCGAATACCAATAATTTCAATTTCATCACCGGTATTTAGAATACCACGCTCAATACGACCGGTTACCACAGTACCACGACCTGAGATTGAAAATACGTCCTCAATAGGCATCAAGAAAGGCTGATCAACCGCGCGCTCTGGCTCTGGAATATATGTATCCAGAGCTTCGATCAACTTCTTAACGGCCGTTGTACCTAACTCATTGTCATCTTCGCCATTCAACGCCATTAAGGCAGAACCAGCTATGATGGGCGTGTCATCACCAGGGAATTCGTAGAGGTCAAGCAACTCACGCAGCTCCATCTCTACTAACTCGATCATTTCGTTGTACTCTTCACTACCAACACCACCACAATCTTCTGCCAGCAAGTCAGCCTTATTCAGGAATACAAGAATATAAGGCACACCAACCTGACGAGAAAGAAGAATGTGCTCTCGTGTTTGAGGCATAGGACCGTCGGTTGCGCCACAGACCAAAATTGCACCATCCATCTGGGCAGCACCGGTAATCATGTTTTTAACATAATCGGCGTGTCCTGGGCAGTCAACGTGCGCATAGTGACGGATATCAGAATCATATTCGACATGAGATGTCGCAATAGTAATACCACGCTCACGTTCTTCGGGCGCATTATCAATTCCGTCAAAAGCTATCGCTTCGCCACCGTGCATTTCCGCACATACGCGAGTCAGCGCCGCTGTTAGAGTTGTTTTACCATGATCAACGTGGCCGATAGTACCGACGTTTACATGGGGTTTTGTACGTTCAAATTTTTCTTTAGCCACCGCTTAAGTCCTCTTTTCTAGTAATCAGCAATAGTTAAACTATTCACCTTTTGATTTTGAAATAATTTCTTCTGCTATGTTGTTTGGTGCTGGAGAGTACTTCTCAAACTCCATGGTAAAAGTCGCTCGCCCCTGAGTTGCCGAACGCAGATCAGTAGCATAGCCAAACATTTCACCCAATGGAACCTCGGCATTTATAACTTTACCAGAGGCATTCTCATCCATTCCCAAAATCATGCCGCGACGACGGTTAAGGTCGCCAACAACATCACCCATATTTTCCTCGGGTGTCACCACCTCGACTTTCATTATGGGCTCAAGTAATACGGCACCGCCATGTGCAGCCAGCTTTTTGGTTGCCATGGAGCCGGCCACCTTAAATGCCATTTCGTTTGAGTCAACATCGTGATACGAGCCATCGTAGAGAGTCGCTTTTAAACCAAGCAAAGGGAAGCCCGCCAGAATACCGTTTTGCATCTGTTCGGATATGCCTTTCTCCACCGCAGGAATATATTCACGCGGTACAGAACCACCAACGATCTCATTTACAAACTCCAAACCTTCGGCGCTGACATCTTCTGCTGGCTCAAATTTAACCCAGACATGACCGTATTGGCCACGACCACCCGATTGGCGCACAAACTTGCCTTCAATATCGCAGGTGTTTTGAATCGTTTCACGATAAGCAACCTGCGGTCTACCGATATTTGCCTCTACACTGAATTCACGGCGCATGCGATCCACCAAAATATCCAGGTGCAATTCGCCCATACCGGAAATAATAGTCTGGCCCGACTCTTCATCTGTCTTCACACGAAAGGAAGGATCTTCCTGAGCCAACTTGCCCAAAGCTATACCCATCTTTTCCTGATCCGCCTTGGTCTTGGGCTCAACAGCAACAGAAATAACCGGCTCAGGGAACTCCATTCGCTCGAGAACAATTATATTTGCCGGATCACACAAGGTATCACCGGTAGTAACATCTTTAAGACCAATCGCTGCGGCGATATCACCCGCCAGCACTTCTTTAATTTCTTCACGGTTGTTTGAATGCATCTGCACCATTCGGCCAACACGCTCTTTTTTCTGTTTAACCGAGTTGTAAACCGCAGTACCACTTTGGAGAGTACCGGAATAAACACGGAAGAAAGTCAAAGTCCCAACAAAGGGGTCGGTGGCAATCTTAAAAGCCAAAGCGGCAAACGGTGCTTTATCATCAGCTGCGCGAATCGCAACAGTCTGGTCTTTATCATCCAATGTACCTTCAATTGCCTTAACTTCCTCAGGCGACGGCAGGTACTGGACAACCGCATCAAGCATGGCCTGAACGCCTTTGTTTTTAAAGGCAGAACCACCAATCACAAGCACAATTTCATTGGCCAATGTACGTTGACGTAGCCCGGCTATCACTTCTTCTTCGCTAAGCTCACCTTCATCAAGGTATTTTTCCATCAGCTCGTCATTGGCTTCTGCTGCAGCTTCAACCATATGCTCGCGCATTTCGTCGCACTGCTCTTGCAGGTCAGCTGGAATATCTGCGTATTCAAAAGTCATACCCTGATCTTCTTCATTCCAGAGAATCGCTTTCATCTTGACCAGATCGACCACGCCTTTAAATTCTTCCTCTGCGCCAATGGTCATCTGTAAAGGTACAGCATTAGCATTCAGGCGATCTTTAAGCTGCTCGACAACCATCATAAAATCAGCACCGGCACGATCCATCTTATTAACAAAAACCATGCGAGGAACTTCGTATTTGTTTGCTTGACGCCATACAGTTTCAGTTTGAGGCTGAACACCGGAGGAACCACACAAAACGACCACTGCACCATCAAGTACACGCAGGGAACGCTCTACTTCGATAGTGAAGTCAACGTGCCCCGGAGTATCGATAATATTAACTCGATGCTGGTCAAACTGCTGCTGCATACCAGACCAAAAACAGGTAGTCGCCGCGGAGGTGATAGTAATACCACGCTCCTGCTCCTGCTCCATCCAATCCATAGTGGCAGCACCATCATGAACCTCACCAATTTTGTGCGAAAGCCCGGTATAAAAAAGTACACGCTCGGTGGTGGTAGTTTTACCCGCATCGACGTGCGCACAGATACCGATATTTCGATACCTTGCTATAGGAGTGTTACGCGCCACAACTCAGTTCTCCAAAACAGTAAATCATAAAATTAAAAACGGTAATGAGAGAACGCTTTGTTCGCCTCAGCCATGCGATGCACATCTTCACGTTTTCTGACCGCACTGCCTTTACCCTGTGCAGCATCAACAATTTCGCCACCCAGGCGTTGCATCATTGACTTTTCACCGCGAGAGCGCGCAAATTCAACTAACCAGCGCATAGAGAGCGCCTGGCGACGTGAAGGCCGAACCTCGACGGGTACCTGATAGGTAGCACCACCAACTCGACGAGACTTTACTTCGACCATTGGCGCAATATTTTCCAATGCAGCGTTAAAGACCTCAATAGGATCTTTACCCGCACGCTCCTTAACAATATCCAGCGCGCCATAAACAATACGTTCGGCAACTGATTTCTTTCCGCTTACCATTACGTGATTCATAAATTTTGCCAGGGTAATATCCCCAAATTTGGGATCTGGCAAAATTTCACGTTTTGCTACTACTCTTCTTCTTGGCATGTTATCGCCCTTATTATCTAATTCAGGTTAATCCGAGACACCTCTCCATTTACTATAAACGGGAGCGATCGGCCTTACTCTACAAACGCTAAGCGCATGAAAGCATCAACAAGTCTTAAGACTTGGGTCGCTTAGTTCCATACTTGGAACGGCCTTGTTTGCGATCTGCCACACCAGAGGTGTCGAGGCTACCGCGAACAGTGTGATAACGCACACCAGGAAGGTCTTTAACACGACCACCACGAATCAGAATGACACTGTGCTCCTGCAGGTTATGCCCTTCACCACCAATATAGGAGGTAACTTCATAACCGTTAGTCAGGCGCACACGGCATACTTTACGCAGTGCTGAGTTTGGCTTTTTCGGTGTCGTAGTATACACACGAGTACATACCCCACGCCGCTGTGGACAGCTCTGCAGTGCAGGGACGTCACTTTTCGCCATTTTTCGCTTTCTAGGCTTACGAACCAACTGATTGATCGTTGCCATCTAGTAAAACTCCAAAAAAATTAAGCCTTTAATCTCTAAAGGCACAAACAAAAACGATGAACTTAACAACTCCACCGCACTTACTCCAAAAAATGTGGATGCGAAATTCTATAGATCACATCCACACTAGTCAAGCATCAAGAGCAAGATCGGCTAAAATCAATCCTGCCTGGTCATCAACAGAGACCTAAACGTTGGTTTTTAGCGCTTCTGTTAATGCCGCTTCAACATCACTGGCACTGACTGTTTCCGTTTCCACGGAATGCTGCTCTTCACGTTTGCGCTTTCGATCACTGTGATAGGCGAGACCTGTTCCCGCTGGAATCAAGCGACCAACAACCACATTCTCTTTCAGGCCACGCAAATAATCACGCTTGCCAGTTACCGCAGCTTCCGTCAGCACCCGAGTTGTTTCCTGGAAGGATGCCGCTGAAATAAAGCTTTCCGTTGCCAGCGAAGCCTTGGTAATACCGAGCAGTTCACGCTCGTATTTGGCGGGCACCTTGTCATCCTTTCTCAACTGCTCATTTTCGATTAATACCCGAACATGCTCGGCCTGCTCGCCTTTAATAAAGCTTGAATCACCCGAGTCAGTTATCTCCACCTTGCGCAGCATCTGACGAACGATAACTTCAATATGCTTATCGTTAATTTTCACACCCTGCAGGCGGTAAACATCCTGAATCTCATTAGTAATGTACTTGGCGAGCTCTGGAATTCCTTTCAGACGAAGTATATCGTGGGGAATTAATGGACCTTCCGATACGATCTCACCCTTTTCAACGTTTTCACCCTCGAATACGCTTAGAGTTCGCCATTTAGGAATCAAAGCCTCATAGTGATCATTACCATTCGGCAACAACTTACCATCCGTTGGTGTAATCACCAGACGGCGCTTGCCCTTGGTCTCTTTACCAAAACTAACGGTACCGGATATTTCTGCCAGTATCGCAGGCTCTTTGGGCTTGCGTGCCTCAAACAAATCCGCAACCCGAGGCAAACCACCGGTAATATCACGAGTCTTGGAGCCTTCCTGAGGTATTCTAGCCAACACACCGCCGGCCTGAACCTCTGAGCCATCCTCAAGATTGATTAAGGCATTGGCAGGCAAAAAGTAGTGGGCAGGCATATTGGTTCCAGCGATACAGAGCTCTTCACCCTTATCATCAACCAAAGAAATGGCTGGGCGCACGTCTTTACCCGCCGAAACCCTCTCTGCAGGATCAATTACCGATAAGCTGGACAAACCGGTCAAGTCATCTGTCTGACGGCGGATGCTGATCCCTTCCTCCATACCACTAAAGCGAACCAAACCGGCCACCTCGGTAATAATCGGGTGAGTGTGTGGATCCCAGGTTGCAACAATAGCTCCCGCTTTTACTGCAGCATGATCTTTAACCTGAATTACCGCTCCATAAGGCAATTTATAGCGCTCTTTCTCCCTACCGTCTGCAGCAGCAATGGAAAGCTCACCTGAGCGGGATACCGCTACCAACTTACCAGACTCCTGCTCAACAAATTTAAGGTTATGCAGACGCACTGTACCGTCTTGCTTAATCTGAATGCTGTCCGCCGCTGTCGCTCTCGATGCAGCACCACCGATATGGAAGGTACGCATAGTAAGCTGAGTACCCGGCTCACCAATCGACTGAGCCGCCATAACACCAATAGATTCACCTACACCCACTTCATGTCCGCGCGCCAGGTCTCGGCCATAACACTTTGAACAAATACCATGATGGGTTTCACAGGTAATCGCTGAGCGCACTACCAATTCATCAATACCCATTTCTTCAACTTGACCGATCCAGGCCTCATCAATCATGGTGCCAGCGCTAATCGCCACCTTCTTGCTACCTGGCATCAGCACGTCTCTGGCAATGTTACGACCCAGAATACGATCACCCAGTGTTTCGATAATGTCGCCACCTTCTATAACCGGCGTCATTAATAGGCCCTCTTGCGTACCACAGTCAAAATCGGTAATAACCAGATCCTGGGCAACATCAACCAAACGGCGGGTCAAATACCCGGAGTTTGCTGTTTTAAGAGCGGTATCAGCCAAACCCTTACGAGCACCGTGAGTGGATATAAAGTACTGCAGTACATTTAGACCTTCGCGGAAGTTTGCGGTGATTGGCGTCTCGATAATGGAGCCATCAGGCTTGGCCATCAAGCCACGCATACCCGCAAGCTGACGAATCTGCGCAGGGGAACCCCGCGCACCGGAGTCAGCATAGATATAAACCGAGTTAAAGGATTCCTGCTCCTCCTCCTCACCATCACGATTTATCACCGGTTCTGTGGAAAGGCCATCCATCATCGCTTTCGCAACAAGATCATTGGCACGAGACCAAATATCGATAACCTTGTTGTATTTCTCGCCCTGAGTTACCAGGCCGGAGGAGTACTGCCTCTCAATATCGATAACCTCTTCGTCAGCCTCACCAATGATCGTCGCCTTCTCCTTGGGGATAACAAAATCATTAACACCGATGGAGGAGCCCGAACGAGTTGAATATTCAAAACCGGTATACATCAGCTGGTCAGCAAAAATAACCGTAGCCTTCAAACCTACCTTACGATAACACTCGTTAAGGACGTGGGAGATAGCTTTTTTGGTCATTGCTCTGTTGATCAGAGAAAAAGGTAAGCCTCTTGGCACGACATTCCAAAACAGCACACGCCCTACCGTGGTATCGATAATACTGATCGTGGTTTTTTCTTCACCATCTTCAAGTATCTCTACTTCGCTTATTCGCACTTTTACTCTGGCCTGGAGATGAGCCTGCTTGGTGACATAAGCTCGATGCACTTCCTTAATATCGGCAAATACCATTGCCTCGCCCTTGGCATTAACACGAGAGCGAGTCATCCAATAAAGACCCAAGACCACATCCTGCGAAGGAACAATAATTGGTTCACCGTTGGCAGGCGAAAGAATATTGTTAGTGGACATCATCAGCGCACGCGCTTCAAGTTGCGCCTCTATCGTCAGCGGTACGTGTACCGCCATCTGATCGCCATCAAAGTCGGCGTTATACGCGGCACAAACCAGCGGATGAAGCTGAATCGCTTTACCTTCAATAAGCACTGGCTCAAAGGCCTGAATGCCCAAGCGGTGAAGTGTGGGCGCTCGGTTAAGCATAACTGGATGCTCTCGAATCACCTCGGCGAGAATATCCCAAACCTCTGGAGGCTCACGCTCGACCATTTTCTTGGCGGCCTTGATAGTGGTCGCTAAACCACGATGCTCCAGCTTGCCAAAGATAAAAGGCTTAAATAACTCCAGTGCCATTTTTTTAGGCAAACCACATTGATGCAAACGCAGGGTAGGACCAACCACGATAACAGAACGGCCGGAATAGTCGACTCGCTTACCCAGCAAGTTCTGACGGAAACGCCCCTGCTTACCTTTGATCATGTCGGCGAGCGATTTTAATGGGCGCTTGTTAGAACCAGTAATAGCACGGCCACGACGGCCATTATCCAACAGCGCATCAACAGATTCCTGCAGCATACGCTTTTCGTTACGGACAATAATATCCGGCGCACTCAAATCAAGCAGGCGCTTCAAACGGTTATTGCGGTTTATAACCCGACGATACAGATCATTAAGGTCAGAGGTCGCAAAGCGTCCACCGTCCAGAGGCACCAGCGGGCGCAAATCTGGCGGCAATACGGGCAAGGCATTTAAGACCATCCACTCGGGCTTATTGCCCGAGGATAGAAACGCTTCAACCAGCTTTAAGCGTTTTGACAATTTTTTGATTTTGGTTTCGGAATTTGTCTGCGGGATTTCTTCGCGGAGGATATTAATCTCTTCCGCAAGATCGATCTGACCCATTAAATCCTGAACCGCCTCAGCACCCATTTTGGCAACAAAATCATCACCAAACTCTTCAACAGCTTCGTAATATTGCTCGTCATTCAGCAACTGGCCTTTCTCAAGAGTGGTCATGCCTGGATCAATAACAACATAGGACTCAAAATAAAGAATCCGCTCAATATCCCTCAAGGTCATATCAAGCAACAAACCAATGCGCGATGGCAGTGATTTCAAAAACCAAATATGGGCTACCGGGCTAGCTAGCTCAATATGCCCCATACGATCTCGTCGTACTTTTGCCAGCGCAACTTCAACACCGCACTTTTCACAGATAACACCACGGTGCTTCAGGCGTTTGTATTTCCCACACAAACACTCATAGTCCTTTACTGGACCAAAAATTTTCGCACAGAATAAACCGTCCCTTTCTGGCTTAAAGGTTCGGTAGTTAATTGTCTCCGGCTTTTTAACTTCACCGTATGACCATGAGCGAACCAGTTCTGGCGAAGCCAAACCAATTCGTATTGAATCAAACTCTTCTGTTTGTCCCTGGGACTTGAGCAGGTTCAGTAAGTCTTTCAAGGCCAATCCTCCGCATGCTGCGTTAGCGTGATGGGCAAACACCCATCACCTTAAACTTTGTTGTTGTGGTAATAACTACCTAGCTTTTCGCCACTACTCTTGATCCAGCTCCATATCGATCCCCAGCGAGCGAATCTCTTTCAATAACACATTAAAAGATTCAGGCATGCCAGGCTCCATACGGTGATCGCCATCAACAATGTTCTTGTACATTTTGGTACGACCGTTTACGTCATCCGACTTAACGGTCAACATCTCTTGCAGGGTATAGGCAGCACCGTAAGCTTCCAGCGCCCACACTTCCATCTCCCCGAAACGCTGGCCACCAAACTGCGCTTTACCACCCAAAGGCTGCTGGGTAACCAGACTGTAAGAGCCGGTTGAACGCGCATGCATCTTGTCATCAACAAGGTGGTTCAGCTTAAGTATGTACATGTAGCCAACCGTCACGGGACGATCAAATTGATCACCAGTGCGGCCATCGTACAAGGTCATTTGACCACTTTCCGGCAGATCCGCCAGCTTTAACAGTTTCTTGATATCAGACTCTGCAGCTCCATCAAACACCGGAGTTGCCATCGGCACGCCGTCTTTGAGGTTTGATGCCAGCTCGAGAATGTCTTTATCACTGAAACTATCAAGATCTTCCTGCTTGGCGGCGTCTTTGTTATACACCGCCGCCAGGAATTTTCTCACTTCGGCAATAGTGCGTTGCTCACGAAGCATGAGATCAATTTTTTCACCCAGGCCTTTTGCTGCCAAGCCAAGGTGAGTTTCAAGAACCTGACCAACGTTCATCCGTGACGGCACACCCAGTGGGTTAAGCACGATATCTACCGGTACACCCTGCTCGTTATAGGGCATATCTTCGACAGGCATAATGACGGAAATAACACCTTTGTTACCATGACGTCCAGCCATCTTGTCACCGGGCTGAATACGTCGCTTGATTGCCAAATAAACTTTCACAATCTTCAATACGCCAGGTGCCAGATCGTCGCCACTTTGCAGTTTTTTCTTTTTGCTCTCAAAACGCTTGTCCAGCTCTTCCCGGTACTCGTTAAGCTGCTTTTCAGCGGCATCCAGCTCATCATTCAGAGCGTCATCATCCATACGGATTTTAAACCACTGCTCGGCTTCAAGTGCCTGCAAAAACTCTGCACTAAGCACCTCGCCCTTCGTCAAACCAGCACCACTTTTGGCTTTTTTACCTTCAAGGTGCCTGGCCAACAATGCGTAGGTTGCAGACTCAACGATGCGATACTCCTCATTAAGATCCTTACGGAAATCATTAAGCTGAGTTTTTTCAATATCCAGCGCACGCTGATCTTTCTCAAGACCGTCGCGGGTAAATACCTGCACGTCGATAACCGTTCCTTTGGTGCTGGTAGGGACTCGCTGGGAGGTATCTTTTACATCAGAAGCTTTTTCACCAAAGATCGCGCGCAATAGTTTTTCTTCTGGCGTCAGTTGTGTCTCGCCTTTTGGCGTCACCTTACCAACGAGAATATCACCTGGGCCAACCTCGGCTCCGATATAAACAATACCGGACTCATCCAGTTTACTCAGTGCACCCTCACCCACGTTAGGAATATCCGCAGTAATTTCTTCTGCTCCTAGCTTGGTGTCGCGCGCAATACAGGTCAATTCCTGAATATGGATGGTGGTAAATCGGTCTTCTTTTACAACGCGCTCGGAAACAAGAATCGAATCCTCAAAGTTGTAACCATTCCAGGGCATAAACGCGATGCGCATGTTCTGTCCGAGTGCCAACTCTCCCATATCAACCGAAGGGCCATCGGCAAGTATATCGCCGCGGGTTACAGTTTCACCCTCGCGAACCAGGGAACGCTGATTAATACAGGTATTTTGGTTAGACCGGGTATATTTCACCAAGTTGTAGATATCAACCGGTGAATCGCCTTGGGCAACCTCATCATTCGCTACTCGCACTACGATTCTGGCGGCATCAACACTGTCAATAACACCACCGCGATGAGCAACCACACAAACGCCCGAATCCTGGGCTACGGTACGCTCAACACCGGTACCAACCAAAGGTTTCTGGGCAATCAGCGTAGGTACTGCCTGGCGCTGCATGTTTGAACCCATCAATGCACGGTTAGCATCATCATGCTCGAGAAAAGGGATAAGTGAGGCAGCAACAGATACAACCTGCTTGGGCGACACATCCATATACTCGACTTTGTCCGGGCTATGTACTGTAAATTCATTTTGATTTCTTACTGCAACCAACTCATCAACCAGTTTATTTTTGCCGTCTATAGCAGCAGATGCCTGGGCAATAACAAATTCTGATTCGTTAATAGCAGATAGATATTCGATTTCATTGGTAACGACACCATCGACAACTTTACGATAGGGGCTTTCCAGAAAACCGTAGTCATTGGCACGAGCAAAACTGGCCAATGAGTTAATCAAACCGATGTTCGGCCCTTCAGGTGTTTCAATAGGGCAAACACGGCCATAATGTGTTGGATGCACATCTCGCACCTCAAAGCCAGCACGCTCGCGCGTCAAACCACCTGGCCCCAATGCCGAAACACGACGCTTATGGGTCACTTCTGACAAGGGATTGTTCTGATCCATAAATTGAGAAAGCTGACTGGAGCCGAAAAACTCTTTAATCGCCGCAGCAACCGGTTTGGCATTGATCATATCCTGAGGCATTAGGCCCTCGGACTCAGCCATACTCAGACGCTCTTTAACGGCACGCTCAACACGTACCAAACCTACACGGAACTGATTCTCCGCCATTTCACCCACTGAGCGAACACGACGGTTACCCAGGTGATCGATATCATCAACTACACCCTTACCGTTGCGAATGCCGACCAGTTGTTTGAGCACATCGACGATGTCCTCTTTGCTTAATACGCCCTCTCCTTCAATCGCATCACGACCCAGACGACGGTTGAACTTCATTCGACCAACACCTGAGAGATCATAACGCTCTGGAGAAAAGAACAAGTTCTGGAACAGGTTTTCTGCGGACTCCTTGGTAGGTGGCTCGCCCGGTCTCATCATTCGATAGATTTCTACCAGAGCTTCAAGCTTATCGCGAGTTGCGTCGCTGCGCAGGGTATCGGATATAAAAGGTCCACAATCAAGCTCATTGGTATACAGCGTCTCGATATCCTTGATCTTGTTCTCTGCCAATACCGCAAGCACTTCTTCGGTTAGCTCGGTGTTCGATTCAAACAATAGCTCGCCGGTTTCTTTATTCACCAGATCCTTAGCCAAAGCACGGCCGAGAACATATTCAAGCGGCACAGTAAGCTTGGTGATTTTGGATTTTTCCAGCTCACGGATATGGCGAGCTGTAATACGACGCCCTTGCTCTACAACAACTGCGCCTTTTTTGCCAATAATATCAAAGGCTGCAACTTCACCCCGAAGGCGCTCTGGAACCAAGTCCAGCAAATACTCTTCGCCTTTGATATGGAAAGTATTGGTTTCATAAAACATTTCGAGTATTGCCTCTGAGCTATACTCGAGTGCTTTCAACAATATTGTCGCGGGTAATTTACGGCGCCGATCAATACGGACAAAAACCAGATCTTTGGGATCAAACTCGAAGTCGAGCCATGAACCACGGTAAGGAATAACTCGGGCAGAATAAAGGAGCTTGCCAGAGGAGTGTGTTTTGCCTTTATCATGATCAAAGAACACACCAGGTGAGCGATGCAACTGGGATACAATAACCCGCTCGGTACCATTGATAACGAAGGTACCATTGTCAGTCATCAAGGGAATTTCACCCATGTAGACTTCTTGCTCTTTAATATCTTTAATCGTTTTGTTCGCAGACTCTTTATCATAAATAATCAAGCGAACCTTAACGCGTAAGGCAACTGCGTAGGTAACACCGCGCAACTGACATTCAGCTACATCAAATACCGGTTCACCCAGCCTGTAACTGACATATTCGAGAGCAGCATTACCCGAATAACTTACTATAGGAAACACAGATTTAAATGCCGCGTGAAGACCAATATCGTTACGGTCTTCAGGAGCAATACCATCCTGGGTAAATTTCTTGTAGGAATCCAACTGAATCGCCAAAAGATAAGGTACATCCATCACTTGCGTGAATTTACCAAAATCCTTGCGAATGCGTTTTTTCTCAGTATATGAGTAAGCCATCAGCACTCCCCGATGTTCGTTCACAGACAGAGCTGCCTTAACGCCTAAGGCCGGAACTCTGTTCTGTTTTGCGGTGTTAGTAATCTTTCATTGCCGTATTTACGATCAACAGGTAACGAGCAAACCTGCGCAGAAACAGAAAAAGGCTGTCGGGAAAATCACCCTCCAGCCTTTCGTTCAGCTTGGAAAAAATCCAGCAAAACTGTCGAAATTACTTAATCTCAACAGATGCGCCAGCTTCTTCAAGCTGCTTTTTGGTCTCTTCTGCTTCTTCTTTAGATACACCTTCTTTTACTGGTGAAGGGGCACCGTCAACCACAGCCTTTGCTTCTTTCAAGCCCAAACCGGTGATTGCACGTACTGCTTTAATGGCGTTTACTTTCTTCTCGCCAGGACCAGTCAGTATTACATCAAACTCGGTTTGCTCCTCAGCAGCAGCTTCACCACCGCCAGCAGCAGGTGCAGCAGCAGCAACAGCGGCAGCAGCAGTAACACCGAATTTCTCTTCCATTGCTTCAATAAGCTCGACAACTTCCATTACGCTCATTTCTGCAATTGCATTTAATATATCGTCTTTAGACAGAGCCATTTTTAAACTCTCCTGAAATGTTGGATTTAACCAATACCTAATTTTAATACCGCGTGTTTATAGTCAAACTAAACTACGCGGCATCCTTTTGATCGCGAATAGCTGCGACAGTACGAACCAGCTTGCCAGGAACTTCGTTAAGTGTACGAACAAATTTGGCGACCGGAGCCTGCATAACACTCATTAACTGAGATAATGCCTGCTCACGAGTCGGCAATTTCGCCAACACATCCAGCTGATCTGCACCAAGTAGTTTGCCGCCTACAGCCAAAGCCTTCACATCAAAGTTATCGCAATCTTCCGCGAAATCCTTAAAGATACGCGCCGCAGCACCGGGATCTTCCATAGAAAATGCCAGTAGTGACGGCCCGCTCAGGGCTTCCTGTACGCACTCAAACTCAGTGCCTTCAATTGCGCGTTTTGCCAATGTGTTACGTACCACTCGTACGGTAACATTGGCTTCACGCGCCAGCTTACGAAGTCCAGTCATTTCATCCACGGTGCAGCCACGTGAGTCAGCTACCACCAAAGATAAAGCAGCAGCAGCGGTCTCGTTAACTTCAGCTACAATCGCTTTTTTGTCTTCGAGTCCTAATGCCATTGGATTTACTCCTGGATTAATTAAAGTGATTTCTTATGCCTTCGCAGGACTAAAAACTCACCTTCGTTTCGGTTTTAAATCCAATTTTCATGCAATTGGGCTTATCACCATCTGCGTAGGCTGATGCCTTACGGCACTGATTAAGTCCACCTGCTCACTTGCAGCAGGCCGGACACCTACGGTCTTTGATGGTCTTCGGTATTGGCAGAGAGCCAGCCCAAAGACCCCAAAGTTCTGTACACTACCCAGCCACCAAGGTTAATTAAACCCTGGGCGCTGGATAGCCTCTATTTTGGTAAATCTGACTGATCTACAACCAGGCCTGGGCCCATAGTTGTAGAAAGGGTGATCTTTTTCAGGTACACACCTTTTGCAGAAGCAGGCTTTGCCTTCTTTAGGTCGGCTAGCAATGCCTCAAGATTCTCTTTTACCGCTGATGCGTCAAAAGCAACTTTACCAATAGATCCATGGATAATGCCGTTTTTATCGGTACGGTAGCGCACCTGTCCGGCCTTGGCATTTTTGACAGCAGTAGCTACATCAGGGGTGACGGTGCCGGTTTTTGGGTTAGGCATCAAACCACGAGGGCCCAATATCTGTCCCAGCTGACCTACAACTCGCATTGCATCCGGACTGGCAATAACAACATCAAAATCAAGGTTGCCGCCCTTAACTTCTGCAGCCAGCTCATCCATACCAACAATATCTGCACCGGCTTCTTTAGCAGCATCGGCATTTGCACCCTGGGTAAAAACTGCAACCCTAACCTCTTTACCTGAACCATTAGGCAAAGTTGTCGCACCACGAACCTGTTGATCAGATTTACGCGCATCAATGCCCAGATTAACGGCGACATCAATACTTTCAGCAAATTTTACTGTGGATAGCTCTCTCAACAGAGCAACCGCGTCAGCCACCAAGTAAGATTTACCGGGCTCGACCTTTTCGCTAATTGCACGTTGACGTTTGGATAATTTAGCCATTACTTGACGCCCTCCACTTCAATTCCTGCACTACGAGCACTACCGGCAATTGTACGTACGGCGGCATCCATATCAGCCGCTGTAAGATCCGGCATTTTGGTGGTGGCAATATCCTCGAGCTGTGCTCGATTTACTTTGCCAACCTTTTTAGTGTTAGGTTCACCGCTTCCCTTCTTCAATCCGGCGGCTTTACGCAACAGCACGGATGCAGGAGGGGTTTTTGTGATAAAAGTAAAACTGCGATCAGCATAGACTGTAATGACAACAGGAATAGGCATTCCCTGTTCCATTTTCTGGGTTTTTGCATTAAAAGCTTTGCAAAACTCCATGATATTAACGCCGTGCTGACCCAAAGCCGGACCCACAGGTGGACTAGGGTTAGCCTGACCTGCTGCAACCTGCAGCTTGATATAGGCTGTTATCTTTTTAGCCATTTTATATACTCCTCTTGGGTAATATCGCTCAGTTTTAAGTTCTAAAAAGCCTGGCTTTATCGACGATAAGCGACTCTCTTTGAACCCGACCCAGCTCCCCTGGTTATACTACATTACAGTTTTACTACTTGTTGCTGCTTGGCTCTCACCACTTTAAAAGCAGGCCTTTACAACAAACACACACCAAAAGGCCTTCCTCCATCAGACAAAAGAAAGGTTGTTTAGTGCAGATACTTTTCTTACTCAGGTCTTTTCGACCTGGCCAAACTCTAACTCTACCGGCGTTGCACGTCCAAATATTTGTACGGCTACCTGCAGACGACTACGATCGTAATTAACTTCTTCGACAACAGCATTAAAGTCGTTGAAGGGACCATCGGTGACTCGAACCACTTCACCAGGCTCAAACAAGGTCTTCGGCCGAGGTTTTTCAACGCCATCTTCAACCCGCTGCAATATTGCATTGGCCTCAGCTTCGGTAATAGGTGCCGGCTTATCAGCCTTACCACCGATAAAACCCATCACCCGAGGGGTATCCTTAACCAGGTGCCATGATTGATCACTCAATTCCATCTGCACGAGGACATAACCCGGGAAAAACTTTCGTTCACTTCGGCGTTTCTGACCACCGCGCATTTCGATGACCTCTTCGGTGGGCACCAAAATATCGCCAAACAAATCCTGCAAACCATCCAGCTCTATACGCTCTTGCAGGGCAAGCTTTACTTTCTTTTCATAGCCGGAATAGGCATGTACCACATACCAACGCTTACTCATGTATCACCTCTAACCAATGATCAAGGAGACAAGCCAACCCAGTAGCGAATCAAGTGCCCATAATACAAGCGCCATCAACAACACTACTGCCACGACTATCAGGGTGGTCTGATTCGTCTCTTGACGAGTTGGCCACACCACCTTACGAATCTCTGTTCTGGAATCTTTAATCAGCCGCCACAAAGCTGCCCCTGGGCCTGTTTGCATAGCAACAGCCACTGCTACAGCGCCCAACACTAACAAAGCTAAAACACGATATAGCAGTGACTCATCCGCGTAGTAGTTGTTACCAACCACTGCAACGACGAGCAAAGTGATGGCTACCGCCCACTTCAATGGATCAAGTCGGCTAGCGCTATTTTCTTCCTTTGTATTCATATGCGTTTTAGCTTGCCTTCAGCAAAAATAAGTGGCTATAACGCAGGCTAATTAATTGGCATGCGTTACTTTACTGCTATTATTACTTTCTATAACGCTGATATACACATTACAACGTTATTACAATAATGGCAGGCCAGGAGGGAATCGAACCCCCAACCTGCGGTTTTGGAGACCGCTGCTCTGCCAATTGAGCTACTGGCCTAAAAACTGCTAGGACTATACAAGTAAAGTGTGCGAGTTAAAACAGCCAAAGCCGCTTATACCTGCAAATTACTTGCACTCCAAGCAAACACCGAAGCATCTAATGGAGCTCATAAGCGGATTTGAACCGCTGACCTCACCCTTACCAAGGGTGTGCTCTACCAACTGAGCTATATGAGCACTATTGAGCGACCTTCAACAAGTTACCCATAACTTGGAGCGGGTAGCGGGAATCGAACCCGCATCATCAGCTTGGAAGGCTGAGGTTCTACCATTGAACCATACCCGCAATGCCACACTTACTTCGTCTACTAATGGTGGTGGGGGGTGGATTCGAACCACCGAAGCTTTCGCGTCAGATTTACAGTCTGATCCCTTTGGCCACTCGGGAACCCCACCAAAAAGAGCGGCATATTCTGCTTATGAGCACACGCCTTGTCAACCGCTTTTTGGTAAATATTGGTTTTTTGATCTTTGGGGGTAAAAATAGGTAAAAATGGAGCTGGCGAGAGGAGTCGAACCCCCGACCGGCTGATTACAAATCAGCTGCTCTACCAACTGAGCTACGCCAGCTAAACATTTTCGCTATGAAAGCGAGGCGGCATTCTATTCGATGTTTTCCATTGGCGCAACTTGTTCACAGGGATTTTTTTTATTTTGTAGAATTTCAAAATCTTTAGACAATTCTTTGAACAGCGCTGCACTTAACTTCGACAGCTGGTCGGGCTGCAACACCACCCAAAACTGAGCTCTAGTCTTTTGCTTTGGCAATAAACGAGCATCATAGCCGCCTTTAATACGATCGTTTTGCACGCGTTTTGCTGATTTTTTATGCTTAAAAAACCCCAATGAAATGCCGTTGCTAAATTCCCCTTCGGTAATGACAAAAGAGTCAATTTTTTCAGCCTGCAGTTTCCGCAACACAGTAAGCGCCGCTCTGCGTGAGCTGAGCGGCTCTAAATAAACCCAAAAAATTGTATCCGCAGCGACAATTTCTTTTTTTACACTACCTTCTAACTCAACAGTACTCAAACGATAGTGAAATTGCTTGGCGGTAACAACATCATTAAAAGCCCCTAGAAAGCCACAAACGGGATCCACCTGCTCGAGAGGCGGGGATTCTTCCACTACACCGACAAGACTTTCTGACTTGTGAGACTCAAGTAAGACATCACCTGGTAATGCTGACTCTTTATCAGCAAGCTCTGCATGGTCAAAACGCTCCTCATAAGCGACCGTTTGCTCTGGCGCGCTTAATGCCGTGTTTTGCTCTGCAATATCAGCTGGCGGCTTCACAGACGCGGATGGAAGCTCATTTAGAAGCACAAGCCCCGGCGTGCCTTCACCAACCTGCATTTTCGAAGCATAAGCACCTACCTCAACGCCGATAGTTTCCCGGCTTTGGTAGCTATACCACCAATAAACGATACCATTGAATATCATTATAAAAATAAACAGCCAGCGCATGATCAATCCTTTTTAATTAACTTTTTCAGCTGATGTCGCGGTCAGTCTTGCTCAAACCTCACCTTCTAACCGAGCCTGTTCGCAATAAGCTAAACCTTCCATCACTAAATCAGGGTAACACTCGGCTTTATAGCTCAAATGATTCACAACGAGCTCAGCATCTCCACCCGTGAGATACAAGCCGGATTGCTCTCCGTAGTCATCACGAAACTTTTCACATAAAGAATTCAACCACGAAACAACCATAGATAAACTACCATGATTCACGGCCTGCTGCGTATCACGGCCAGGCAAACAAGAATCAAGTTGTCGATCAAGAGAAAAATAAACCCGCTCGGTAGAATGAAAAAGGGATTTTTTTAATGTATTAAAACCAGGCACGATATAGCCACCCTGATGTAAACCCTGTGGATTTATAAAATCTACAGTGATCGCACTCCCACAATCAATAACACAACAAGGCTTCTTTGCCACATTAAACCCAGCGACCATCGCCAGCCATCGGTCAACGCCCATTTTTGTCGGATCCTCATATGCGTTAACTACTCCGGCACATTGCTTTAGCGTTTTTGCCGTAAAAAAAACAACACCCTTCGAGCTGCAAATAGCTTCTATCTCTCTTTCGATATCGGTGCTACGCACACTTGCTAATCGTACCTTATCGGCACCAGTCACGATTTCTGCAACTTTATCCTTAAGATTCTTTTCTTCGAAAAGAAACACCCCTCGATCTTGGATTGTAGAAAAATCGTCGATAATACGCCATTTTGCGCGAGTATTTCCAAGATCAAATTCAAGAATCATGGGGCAGCACGCAACGAGATTTCTCCACCATTAAAGTACCTGCGAGCGCCCTCGACATCCACGCAAAGCGCCCCCTTATCGTTTACGCCACAGGCAATGCCTGTGATTACGCTATCCCCCTGCTTCAATACTACCTCTTTACCCTGATAGGCATCCAGCTGCTGCCAACCCTGTCGATAAGAAGCAAAGTTTGTATTGTCATATTGCGATATAACTAACATGAG
>JAUXDF010000244.1 GCA_030618505.1 Spongiibacteraceae bacterium
GATTAAAGGTAATTCCCTCATAGCCAATATTTTTACGTTTTTTATCCAGGAATTTTAGTGTCTGTAATTGGGGGTCAACTTCAGCCACCTTACTGGTATTATCAAAAACAAGGTAGAAACTTTCTCTGGCGTAAGTAACGCCGCTAGCCTCAAAGCTTTTATTTTTGTTTTTATTTTTTATGCCGTCAATATCGGCTATTTTTACTTCCTCTAAAATACGCAGCTCTGTGGTTTTTATCATTTCTTTATCTGATAAGGAACAGCTTGCCAGCAAGACACTAAGTACGATTAACAGCAACTGTTTTTGTTTAAAGTAATCTCTGTGCATTTTTATTCTTACCGAAAGGACTAAGTATTTATTGGCTTTAACAGTGTAGCTTGTATCGGTGTGCGTCGTGTGGGGTTTTGGGGAGGAGGAAAATAAGGGGAGAGCCCCCCCTGATTTCGCAGGCTCATACCCAAAACGTTACACGGGGCACACTGATCAAGGCTACTACACAGCTTAGGAGCAGCGGGGATTAAGCGAAAGCTTTTTCGAGCGGGGGGACAACTTGTTTTTTACGGCTCAGTACACCCTCCAGCCACACTTTGCCGTCTTCGGTTTTGCCAAAGGCTTTTTCAGTTACAGAGATATCATTACTGGCCACCAGCAACTCAGACCCCTCTTTCATAATATCGGTGAGCAGCAAAATCACACTGTGGCGCTCGCCTTCTTCTCGCAGCTTGGCTATGTCTGCTTCAAGCTCTGCTTTGATGGAATCAAAAATTGACAGATCAACTACTTCCAACTGGCCAATACCCACCTTATTGCCGTTCATGTCGAAATCTTTAAAGTCACGCTTGACCAGCTCTCGAATCGGCGTGCCCTCCAATGCTGATTTAACTTTGAACATTTCAAGGCCCAGCGCTTTAAAGTCTTCGACGCCGGCAATGACCGCCAGCTCCTCGACTGCCTTGATGTCGACTGGGGTGCAGGTAGGAGATTTGAAAATGACCGTATCACTTAAAATCGCGCACATCATAATACCAGCGATCTCTTTGGGGATTGCTACACCGTGGTGATCATACATTTCTTTAACAATAGTATTGGAGCAGCCAACGGGGCGAATCCAGCACTCCAGCGGCGCCGAGGTGGTGATATCACCCAGCTTGTGATGGTCAACAATACCCAACACAGTCGCCTGATCAAGGTCATCCGGGCTTTGTGCACGATCCGAATGGTCAACCACATAAATGCTATCACCGGCATAAGTGGTCTTTAGCGCCGGAGCTTCAACACCGAAGGTCTTGAGAATAAACGCAGTCTCCGGGTTCAGCTCGCCCTGGCGGACAGCAATGGCCTCTTCACCAATCTGATTTTTTAGATAAGCCAGTGAAAGAGCGGATACAATTGAGTCAGAATCAGGAATTTTGTGTCCCATAACATAAACAGGCATAGATCGACCTCCGGTAAATTTATAACCATTTTATCAAAATTGATGGCAAGCATGCTGACCTTGATCAGATTCTCGTCAAAATACCGAACTTTTCCGCACTCTGAACCTTTCGCTCGCTGTGCGCAAAGTCATTGACGCGTTAACACCCTGTAATGCCAATTTACGGCTAAACTGATTAAGATAGATTCTCCACTCATCGACTACTCACACTAATATCGCCTTTATTATGAAAAGAAACCTGCTCTGGCCTATCGCCGTATTGCTGCTGGCCCTGATCATCGCCGGTCTGATGATCGCCAATAAACCACGATTGGAACCCAAAAGCACAGTCCCTACTGTCACCGCCGTCAGGGTAATCACCGTTGAGCCTAAAACGGTTCAACTTTCAGTTCGATCCCAGGGCAGTGTTGCTCCGCGTACCGAAAGCTATTTGGTATCGGAAGTTTCCGGGCGTATCGTCTGGGCATCACCCTCTCTGGTATCAGGCGGACAATTTGAAAAAGGTGAGGCTCTGCTGCGCATTGATGATCAGGACTATCAAACCGCCTTCGACAAAAATGCCGCCATGGAAGTAAAAACAGTGGTTGAATATGAACATGCCCAGGCCGAATACCAACGCATCAATAAACTCTTTCAGCAGCAACTGGCCAGTAAAAGCCAAATAGATCAGGCGGACCGCTCTTTGCGACTGGCTAAGGCGAATGTTAAAGAGGCCAATATCAGCATCAAACAAACAGAGCGTGATCTACAAAGAACAGTTCTTTATGCGCCCTTTGCAGGCCGGGTACGCAATGAAAGTGTTGATGTCGGTCAGTTTATCAGTCGTGGCGAAAAAATTGGTTCGCTCTATGCCATCGATTATGTCGAAATACGCGTCCCCATCGCTAACGCACAATTTGCCTACCTGAATCTTAATACCACCTCCGGCGGACAATTATCGCCAGACGTCGCGCCAGAGGCTCGCATCACGGCCAGCTATGCAGGCCGACCATTTTATTGGCAAGGCTCGATGGTAAGAACAGAGGCTGAAATCGACAGTCAGAGCCGAATGTTTTACGGGGTAGTCAGGGTTAAAAACGAACGAACCGAAACACAACCCCCGCTGGTTATAGGACTGTTTGTTGATATAGATATCATCGGTCGAGAGGTCGATAACATTATCTCACTGCCACGCTCGGCAATACGTGACAACAACCAGGTACTGATTGTCGATCAGCAGAATCGTCTGCGCTTTCGTAGCGTTCAGCTGCTGCGCATCCAGCGCGATGAAGTATTGATATCCCAGGGGCTCGAAAAAGGCGAAAGGGTCTGCATCTCGCCTTTGCAAATCGTCATCGACGGCATGTCTGTTAATCCCATAGCTGCAGAGATTTCAGCCTCTGAAACATCACACCAGCCACCGGAGCAGCAATAATAATGAGGCCGATCATTGCCTGGTTTGTTCACAACCCCGTTGCCGCTAACCTGTTGATGCTCATTCTGATTATGGGGGGTTTGCTCACCTTACCCAATATTTATCAGGAGGAGTTTCCTAATGTAGATACTGATCTCATTCAGGTTAGCGTTCCCTATTTAGGTGCCGCACCAATTGAGGTAGAAGAGTCCGTCTGCATTCGCATCGAGGAGGCCATCGACGGCACCCAGGGTATCGATAAAATTAACTCCACCGCTTATGAGGGACGCTGTGTTGTTTCGGCAAAGTTGATCAGAGGAACGGATAAATCCAGGGTTTTAAGTGACATTAAAAATCAGGTCGACAGCATTTCAACCTTTCCCGCCGAAACCGAGCAAGCTATTATTAATGAGCTAACTATTATCGCCAATGTTTTACAAATAGTTGTATCGGGGCATGCTGATGAGCGCTCACTGAAAACGCTAGGCGAAAACATTCGCAGCGACCTGCTCGAATTGCCGGGCGTCTCTCAGGTTTTTCTCGATTACGTTCGTCCCTATGAAATCGCTATCGAAATATCCGAGCAAACCCTGCGTCGTTTTGGTTTAACTATCGACAAGGTGGCACAGGCCATTCAACAGAGCTCGGTAAACCTGCCCGGTGGCAATATAAAAACCAGCGGAGGGGAAATTCTACTGCGCACTAACACCCTGGCACAATCTGCTCTCGACTTTGAACAAATTGTTGTGCTCACTCGCACAGACGGCACCAGTGTTACTCTCGGTGAAATTGCCTCTGTCATCGACGGCTTTCAAGACAGTGACCTACGCGCTCACTTTGATGGCAACCCGGCCATCGTCGTTGAAGTAAAACGTATTGGTGAGGAGGATGTGCTGGCCATTGCTAAACAGGTCAAGGCTTACATCAAGCGTGAGCAAAAAAACATGCCCGAGGGCATCAAGCTGACCGTGTGGAAGGACGAATCACAGGATCTGGTCGACAGACTGGAGGCGCTGACTAAAAATGCCCGCAGTGGTTTATTTCTGGTATTGCTGGTATTGGCCTTGTTTTTAAAGTTTCGTGTTGCCTTCTGGGTCGCTGCGGGAATTCCCATTGCCCTATTGGGGACACTGACGCTATTCCCTACCTTTGGTATTTCCATCAGTACACTATCGGTGATGGCCTTTCTTTTGGCGCTCGGGCTTTTAGTGGATGACGCTATTGTTATTGGTGAGCGTATCTATGCCCATGAACAACTGGGTAAATCGCGAGAGCAAGCGGCGGTTGATGGTGCTCGGGAGGTTTCTACACCGGTTATTTTTGGCGTACTCACCACCATGGTGACCTTTACTCCGATCATGTTTATTCCCGCCACCATGGGGCCGCTCTTTGCAGTGATTGGTGCAACAGTGATTATTGCACTCTTTTTCAGTCTACTGGAATCACAGCTGGTGCTGCCTTCTCACCTCGCCCACCGGGGCAAAAAAACTCTGCCGATGTTTTCCGGCATCTCTGTCCATTGGGAAAAGCTCCAAAGCAAGTTCTCGGGTGGTCTGGAAAATTTTGCCTATCAGCATTACCGTCCTCTCTTAATCAAGGTATTAAAGCTGCGCTATCTTTGTGCGGCGCTGGCTATTTCTGTGATTATCCTCACCATCGGGATGATGGCCAGCGGGCGAATTATTTTTCAGTTTTTCCCTCCCGTCAGCGGTGAGCGTCTATATGCGAACCTGACCCTACCTGAAGGTAGCGCCGTAGCCGATACAGAAAAAGCGGTGGCGCGCCTTGAGCAGGCGGCACAACAGCTGGAGCAGGAATTAGCTGGCAACTATGTTGAGGGTGAAACTGGCAGGGTGAAACATGTGATGTCCTCCATCGGTGCTCAACTGGCAAAAAGCTCGATAGAATATAGCGATCTCAGCGGAAGTTATTTTGCCGAAGTTGCCATCGAGCTTGACCTGCCCCCGGAATACGATGACATCCCCACTTCACAACTAGCCAATCGCTGGCGCGAACTCACCGGCGCCATCCCCGATGCCGTTGAGTTAAGTTTTACCGCCGAAGCCTTCAGTGCCGGCAAGCCCATCGAAATTCAATTGCGTGGTCCTGACTTCGCACAATTAAAACAAGCGGCAAACCGGGTGCGCGATCATCTTGTTCGCTACGAGGGCGTCCATGACATTACCGATACCTTTCGTGGTGGCAAACAGGAAGTACAACTGTCGTTGTTACCCGCCGCTCGCCATCTCGGGCTCAGCAGCGAAGATCTGGGCCGACAGGTGCGCCAGGCCTTTTACGGTGAAGAAGCACAGCGTATTCAGCGTGGTAGAGAAGATGTTCGGGTGATGGTGCGCTTTCCTGAATCAGAACGCCGCTCTCTGGGTGATTTGGAAAACATGCGCATCCGCACCAAAGAAGGTGTAGAGGTCCCCTTCGCCAGCGTTGCCAAGGTTCAACTCGGCAACGGCTACTCCACTATTAAGCGCGAAGACGGCCAGCGTATCGTACGCGT
>JAUXDF010000063.1 GCA_030618505.1 Spongiibacteraceae bacterium
GTTTTCGATAATTAAGTCCGGTCATGGCCAGCACCAATCTAGCTCCTAGGCCTTTTCAAGGCCTTTAAGTCGCAAGATTGGTGTTGGCCATGACCTCTTTGTTTGATTTCTGGATGGGCACTAGCTAGAGCTGTAGAGTGGACACCTCCTATTCGTTAACCCCACCTAAGATACAGCCCCATTGCTTAACTTTTTGTAAATCCATATTTTTCTCCTTCCTTCCTGTGGAGAATCCGGTAGGTGGCACAGTATGCATAACTCCAAAGTCAGCAAGATCTTCATAGC
This sequence comes from Spongiibacteraceae bacterium, assembly GCA_030618505.1. Lineage (GTDB taxonomy): Bacteria > Pseudomonadota > Gammaproteobacteria > Pseudomonadales > PIVM01 > JAUXDF01. Next base: position 286 of record JAUXDF010000063.1, read on the forward strand.
TGATAATGCTGGCTTTGTAGCGACGGCAAAGGTGTTTTATTTCATCTTCGGAAAGTTTGGAGAGAGACATAATAACGGGCTTATTCCGCAGGTATGGATCATTTCTAATCAGGTCCAAGCCAAAGAAAACTCGCTTATCATCCAACAATACAATCTCTACATTCTGGCGAACAAGAAAACTATAAGCATCCTTCATGGGCTGCACATACTTTTTCATCTGAATTGAACGCATTGGCAAACTCACCAACAGCGATGCAATCAATAGGCAGGATAGGTAGTGAAGTACTTTTTTTGATTTAACAGAATAAAAATCAGCCCCTGACAGACAACGATCAAAAGCGAAAACCGCCAGAATAACAATGCTCCCCATGGTGCCTTGCATGTAACGATAGCCCCAACCGTGCATGCCATCAGGCATCAAGATTGAGTGAGTGATGAACGCAAGCAAAATTGAAAACAGGCAAAGATTAATCAGTACCGGCTTCTTGTCACGCATAAACAGCGACGCAACAAATAAAACGAGCAGGGGTATGCCCAACCAAGCCAGTAGTCGCATGAAATTGGTGAAAATATAGGCCGAACTCATAAAAGTGCTAAACTGATAGGCGCCAGTAGGTATATTTCGCATATGAAAATAACCGCGCAAATATCGGCTATTTAAAAAGAAACCAACATCATCAATGCTGGCCCCTAGTACAAAGATCCTTATAAGTTCATGCCAGTGAAGCCAAAACATTATGGCAAACAAGTAGGTTATACAGGCGTAAATAAAGAGTCGATAATTCTTACTAAAAAGAGCCCAAAGGACAAAGGGGGCCGCAAAAAGTAAATGTGCATGTATTTGATGAAGGCCAACCGCCAAAAAGCCCACCACCATTGCCATAAGTTGATATCTTTTGTCTTTTTGAATAAAGAAGAGGAGCCATAATAAATTAAAAAATAATATTGCGGGCCACGCAAAGGATGGCATAGCGGGAAAAATAAAGTGCGGGGATGTTGCCAACAAGACTGCAGCCAGCCCCCAAAGCCATGGTTTGTCTGGCCAAATATTTTTTGCAATGCGATGTATTAGAGGTATGCAAGCTGCTGCCAGAATGGCGTTAGTCAACATGCCGATATTTATTAATTCAAATATCGCCCACAACCAGCTAAAAACTGGCCTGTAACCAGATGTCCAAGCGTCAGTACCATCAAAATTGAAAATAAATAAAGGCTGCAAGGCTTGTCTGTAAGGTTGGAACTCTTGCGGCAGGTGTGCGACCAAATCACCATTTAATGAAATAGCAGCTTGCCATTCCACCAAATACTCATCAAGCGAATAGGTATATCCATGCAAAAAAATCGCCCCTAAACAGATGAAAATGCCAGTGACAACAGCAAGAATCCAGGGCAGTGATTTTGCTTGTAGAACATTCTTTATTTTATTGCTTACATCTACCTGAATAACATTCTGTAGAAAAACACATACAACTACTGTAGCAGCGGTAAATAAACACCAAAGGGTGTCCTGGGAATAAAAGTTATAAAAAGTAATACTGGCTGCATTTGTTTGAAATATTTCTGATAGAAGGGCTTCTAGCGTAAAACCAAGATAAGAGGCAAGCAACATAATTACTGTGCTTACTAAAATGCCAGTTTTCAGGTTATGGGGTGTTTGAAAATATTTAATCTTTAAACTCATGTTTTATTATTGGAATAATTACTGTCGCCCTGCCTTCGAGTAGTCACTCGGGACGCAATAGACACCTCCCCAATAACAATTCCATCACCTTCAAAAATACTTCCCTTAAAATCAGGAAAAAAGCATTGAAATCCCACACTAATCAGCATCAATTAAAGCATCTCAGGCCATATAGTCAACAATAAAACGACTTCCAAGCAACTAATCAAGCACTAGTCCACCATGATTTCTTCCATTAAACTGACACTGAAGATGGCAAAAACTATCTCGATGCTCCGCCTGAGTCTGCGCTAATGTACCATATAGAGGGTGTCGAACACCTTGTTATTGACGATGGTTTCAGCGTCCAGATTTTAGAAATCATCAAACAGTGGAACGGAGCGGGTCCAGATTGCGCGCCGGGTTTTTCAAAAACCCGTTTAACTTATCAAGGCATTATCTCGAACAGTAATTGACCAGCATCAAAGGCTATGATAAATTTGTCTCAACGTTTTTCCTTGTTATTGTCCGCCCTCGTATATATAACAAAAAATTACCGGGAACTGGGATAGTAAGGCACCGCAAAATAATAAGAATATTCACTTGTATTTCAACTAGATAAGTTCAATAAGCACCGTAACCCTAGTCCATACAAGCTAATAACCAAGCAACGATACTAATGTAATCGCCAACAGATTGAATGGCAGAGGGATAGAAAATGCTTAAATTTACCAAAGAGATGCTACCGGTAGCGGGTATTGCGGGCATATTGCTGTTTGCGACAGGCTGTGTTGATCGGCCTCCGCTATTTCCAGCGACCTATGATCGCAATGAAATTTCCCTGAGCAATACCGTTGTTACGCTAGCGGGTAAAATTTATCGCGAAACTAACTCACCAGCAAAAATCCAGGTCATTAATCATGACAGCACTTTCGAGCCACCTCACATGGCGGGTTGCGACTCGAATAGCGAGTACTGCGCTTACGAATTTACCAATGTCAATCCTGATTTAATTGTCAGACTGGAGACTGTTGACGTTAATGGTATTACTGCTTGGACTGAAAGCCAAACTACAGCTGGCTATTACCCCATCCACACTCGCCTGGGGTTTAATTCAAACTCCGCCCCTTACTCTCAGAATGCCTGGCGTCAGATTGAACTCACCGAGACCCTGAAGAGTAACAGTTATTTTGACCGTTACTTTCCCGAAACATCTCCTTACAGTGGGCTAGAGCCAACTCGTGTCGCCCTGGCTGGCCACCTTCGCTTTTTCGTAGACCATCAAGACTTATTTAAACTGATGGCTGACAATATCGAGGCGCAATCAGCTGATTACGTCTTTATGCTGGGAGACTTCAACCGCTCTGACAAGCTCGAAGAATATATCGACATTGAAGACAATTTCATGGCGAGACTGACCACTACCAATGCAGGAAAAACAATCTACCTGCCTGGCAACCATGAAATGAGAAATATCCACCTCGAGAACAATGTCGAGGGTTATACAGCTGGACTCTTCTACGAGCGCTATCCCGACCCTTATTACCCCCTTGATCCGAATAAACCTTCACCTACCCCCCCATACCCGGGTATGCCTTTAAACCCAAACCCAGAGCTAATTCAGACCCCGACCCTGAACATCGTCCCGATTCACTCCGGAGGTGACTCAGTGGCAACTATGTCTGATCGTATGGATGCAGCCCAAATTCTAATGGTCGATTCCACCCTGCCTACCATGGTGCTTAGTGCCCAACGTGTCTGGACCCTCTGGCACTGGACTCAGGACTGGCTAATGCCGTATTTTAAATCCTCAGACATTATGCCCCTGCTGACATTTCTGGAAGCTGACGGTGCTACAGCACGCCAACCAGTGGTACGTGCTGATGTAATGATTGATGGCGACTCACAGGACGAGATACAAACGGGTCTTCTGTATTTCTGGGATCGCCTGCCATGGGCCTCAGTGGGAATGGATGCGCAAATATATTTCTCGGTTGTGACCATGGGACAAGATGACCGTATCTTGCGTATTCGCCCGTTTTATTTGGATCTGCCAGCTGAGCACCAATACTACAAGGACGTATTTTAGAAAATAATTAGTCAAAAGCCCCGTTAGCTTAGCAGCTACGGGGCTTTTTTATGGCCGACTCTCTCAGGCTACCGGGTCAAAACATGCAAATAGCCGTTAGAAGCTAGCGCATAAAAAGTCTTATTATCTTCACCAAAGGCCAGTGCTGTTACCGCCGTACCGGTTGGCTTCCAGGCATCACGCTTTGGCAGCAGCCAACGCTTTATCTCTTTTAGGTTTTGCACATCCCACAGCTGTACCAGACGATCTGAGGAGCCCGTTAATAAATAACGGCCATCAGCGGAGAACTCGGCAGCGCCAAAAGTCAGCCCGCGTTGCAGGGCGTAACTTTTTAATGGCAGCTCACCAATTGCATCGCCACTGCTAGCATCCCACAGCATCGCTTTGTCATATTTACTCACACTAAAGGCCCGATCCCCTTGGCGTGAAATAGCCACCAGTCTGACCTCATCCTCATGCTGCCAGTCATAGATCAGCTTGCCTGTGCTGACATCCCACAGCTTGGCGGTATTGTCCTCTGAACCGCTGATCGCAAGACGACCATCTTCTGATAAATCCACGCTGCGAACTCGGTTTTTATGATAGAAGGTGCGCTTGATACCGCCACGTTTGACGTCATACATAACCATACTATGATCGGCCAAACCCAACAGGGCGAAATTAGCTTGCGGGCTCAGCGCCACCGACAGCACCTCATGGGGAGCCGTCCAGAAAGTAATAGCCTTACCGCTCTGCGTATCCCATAACACCATCGTCTGATGATCTGCGGTAAAGGCAAAATTTTCTTCCGGCGAAAAGGCGGCGGCCATCACATTGGTCTGCTCTCCCTTTTTATGATTCCAGTTAAACAGTCGTTCATGATCCTTAACACGCCAAAGACTGGCACCGTGGGTGATCGAACCAACAATGGCAAACTGCGCTTTGGGTGAAATAGCGGCACTATAGGTGCCCTTGACCGCCACCTCCCAGCTTTTTGTTGGTTTATCCGCGCCACTGCAGGCGCCAAGCATGCAGATAACAACAATGTAGCCAAGTTGCCGTAAAATAGCCTTGTGCATTTTTTTCTCTTTTTTCAATGGCTTTGCTTAACGATATGCTTAAGCTTAGTCGATATTACAGGCATGAAAAAGCCCGCAGGAAAAGTTTCCTAACGGGCTTGATAGGTAATAAATTACGTAACTAATTAGTGCCTAACCAGAAACCGGAAGTTTTCGAAAATTAAGTCCGCTCCTGTCCAACGCAAATCTTGCTCCTAGGCCTTTTCAAGGCCTTTAAGTCGCAAGATTTGCGTTGGCCAGGATCTCTTTGTCTAATTTCTGGATGGGCATTAGTTAATAAAATATCAGTAGAAAAAATCTGCCTCGATATCCTCTGCGGGATAATGAAATTTTACCGGCCCGTCGGGCAAGCCCTTCATAAATTGCTGAACGCGAGGCTCCTTCTTGCTCAACAATTCCCCCGGTGTGCCCTGATCAATAATCTTGCCTTCGGCCAAGAGATAAATTTTGTCAGCGATTTGGGCGGTTTCATGCACATCATGGGAAACAATAATACTGCTTAAACCCATGGTCTCGTTTAAGGATTTTATCAGTTTTAACACCACCCCCATGGAGATAGGGTCCTGGCCGGCGAAGGGCTCATCGTACATAATAATTTGCGGATCCAGAATAATCGCTCTGGCTAGTGCGACACGACGCGCCATCCCCCCCGACAACTGGGAGGGCATTAGTTCACGAGCACCGCGCAAACCCACCGCCTGCAGCTTCATCAGTACCAGATCACGAATATAAGATGATGGCAAATCAGTGTGTACACGCAGGGGGAAAGCCACATTTTCATAGACCGTCATATCAGTGAAGAGTGCTCCGCTTTGAAACAACATCCCCATTTTACGGCGCAGGTTAAACAATGATCTTCGGTTCAGACCGTGGATATTTTCACCGTCCACCCACACAGAACCCTGATCGGGCCGTAGCTGGCCGGCAATCATTCTCAACAAAGTCGTCTTGCCAGTACCGCTTGGGCCCATAATTGCGGTTATTTTGCCACGCTCAATATTCAGGTTAACGCCATCAAAAATACTTCGCTCATCTCGCTCAAAGCAGAGTTCCCTGATCTCAATAATTGATGTCATAAACAGGACAACCTTTCATCTTTTCACCTGTTCTCAAACTGCTGCCGGCAACACCAGACCCTGTGCAAAACACAGCCCGAAAAGTACAATTTTTAATCCTTTGACAAGAAAAGCTAACGCCGGGCAGCAATACAGTCTATATTTGCATCCCGCCCCGATTTGAGTTGGCGTTATTGTATAGCAGAAAGCGTTATAATACTAAGTTCGGCTTGGGCGAGGAAAGCGCTGCAAGGGATTGAAGGGACCCGAGAAAGTAATGGAAAAAGAAATGGGCCGATATCACCGCGCCACTTATAACTGAGGTAACAACACAACGATGTCATTAGCAATTGGGGCAATAATCGCCGGTTTTCTAGGCCTGATCTGGAGTGCTGACCGCTTTGTTGGCGGCGCAGCAGCCATCGCGCGAAGCCTGGGGATGCCTCCCATCATGATTGGCCTTACCATCGTTGCGCTTGGCACCTCGGCACCGGAAATGATTGTGTCCGCCAACGCCTCACTGAACAATGCAACAGACCTTGCTGTTGGTAATGCGATCGGCTCCAACCTGGCCAATATCGGCATGGTGCTTGGCATTACCGCTTTTTTGGTACCCATTCCCATTGCGCGCAAGCTGCTCAATCGGGAACTGCCCTTTTTACTCTTTGTCACCATGCTGGGCGGCTATTGTATCCACGATTTGAAACTGGGTTATCCGGATGCTTTTCTACTACTACTCTGCCTGGCCTTCGTCTTTTACCGCCTACTTTATACCAAAAGTCATCAAGCTCACCCGGAGGAAGAAGTCAACCTTGAAGATTTGCCAGAGATGCTGCCGGCTAAGGCATGGTTGTGGTTTTTTGTGGGTTTATTCGTCTTACTTATCAGCGCCAAAATACTGGTTATCGGAGCCAAGGAAATTGCCCTGGGGTTTGGCGTCAGCCAGCTAGTCGTTGGTTTAACGGTTGTTGCCATTGGCACCAGCCTGCCTGAACTTGCCGCCTCACTTGCCAGCGCCCTCAAGGGGCATCACGATATTGCCCTGGGCAATATCCTTGGCTCCAATATGTTGAATATCCTGGGGGTTATGGCTATTCCAGCAATACTGTCCCCCTCTGAACTTGACCCGCAGGTGTTTCATCGCGATTATGCAGCGATGACAGCAATCACCCTGCTGCTGGCATTTATATTATATTCTCAAGTATGGTTTGGCCGCCGCCAACAACCCATGCTTGGGCGCGTGGCCGGCGTGGTATTATTGCTGGTCTACGCATCGTACTACTACCCATTATTCACCGCCGGCACGACCAGTTAGGGAGTGATATGTCCTTTAGTGATTCCGCTAAGCGCACCATCAAAATAGAAGCCAGCGCGGTATCGAGCCTGCTCGACAGGATCGGCTCGGAATTTGAACAAGCCTGCAAAACCTTGCTGAATTGCAAGGGGCGAATCGTCGTCACCGGCATGGGGAAGTCCGGCCATATTGGCAATAAAATCGCATCAACACTCGCCAGCACCGGCACACCGGCATTTTTTGTCCACCCTGGCGAAGCCAGCCATGGCGATATGGGCATGATCACCAGCGACGATGTGGTGTTAGCCATATCCAGCTCGGGTACAACCCAGGAGATCATCACCATACTACCCTTGATCAAGCGTATGGGGGCCAGCCTGGTCAGCATGACCGGCAATAGCCAATCCACCCTGGCGCTGACTGCCGATATCAATCTGGATATCAGTGTAAACGCCGAAGCCTGTCCACTGGGATTAGCACCCACATCCAGCACCACAGTCACCTTGGTTACCGGGGATGCCATTGCCATCGCCTTGCTGGAGGCACGAGGGTTCAGTGCAGAGGATTTCGCCTTTTCTCACCCCGGCGGCGCCTTGGGCAGAAAACTGCTGCTCAAAGTGGTGGATATTATGCACACCGGCGCCAGCGTTCCCAAGGTGCAAGAAAGTGTTTTCCTGAGCGATGCCTTGCTGGAAATGAGCGCCAAGGGACTCGGCATGACCACCGTTGTGGATAAAAACGACACACTCAAAGGTATCTTTACCGATGGTGATCTACGCCGCAGCCTGGACAGTGGTCACGACATTCACACAACCCCCATCACCGATATCATGACACGCAACTCAAGATCCATTAACAAGGAACTGCTGGCGGCTGAAGCACTGCGCATCATGGAGGAGAAAAAGATTTCTGTACTGATCGTGCTTGATGAACAACAATGCCCCGTCGGCGCAGTGCACTTACATGACATACTCAAAGCCGGCGTAGCCTGATTTTTCCTGAACCAGGTGCACGATTAAAGCGCCCGACCAAAACACACTGACAGGCCAGCGCAGAAAAAGGAACAATGAGCAGAATGAATGAGATCCACCAGCGCGCAAAAACAATTGAACTCCTGGTGCTTGATGTTGACGGCGTACTCACTAATGGCGGCCTCTACTTCGGTAATAGTGGCGAGGAGCTCAAGGCCTTTAACATTAAGGATGGCATGGGTATTAAACTGCTCAGAGATGGAGATGTAGAGGCAGCCATCATTACAGGCAGGCAGTCAAAGCTAGTACAAAAACGTGCCGAAAATTTGGGTATTCAACATATTATTCAAGGCCGGGAAGACAAGCTGGTTGCACTTGATGAGCTGCGCAGTAAGCTTAACTGTGACTACACTCAGATCGCCTATATGGGCGATGATTTACCCGACCTTGCGGCCATCAGAAAAGTCGCCCTGGGCATCACCGTAGCCGATGGTAATGCCTATGTCGCCAAACATGCCCATTGGCAGACAAGCGCCAAAGGCGGCGAAGGTGCTGTTCGCGAAGCCTGCGAGATGATTTTAAGGGCTCAAGGAAAACTCGAATCGATACTTGAGAGCTACCTGTAAACGATGGTTTTAAAAACACTCGCCAAACAACGCTTTAACCTGCTGATTGTTATCGCCCTGTTGTTAATTTTTATTACCACTTGGGAAAGCGGGCAGCCGCCTATTCCAGGCCTAAGCCCGGATGAAGAAGAACAGGAAGCTCCCGATAGTTATATCGATGGAGCAGAAAGCCAGCACTTTGATGAAGCCGGAAAACTGGTCTATAAACTGGACGCAACTCGCGCTGAACACCTGCCAAATAGCGATCTAACCTATCTCACAAAACCTCATATCAGCTATTACAAAACCACTCCGCCTTGGTATGCTAGCTCACAACGAGGCACAATTTTGCCCGATGGTGACACCATCAACTTATCGGACAATGTGGTTCTGCAACGCGAGGAGCGCGAAACACAACTGCACACATCATATCTAACGCTGCTGGCTAATGCTAAAATTGCCAAAACTGACCGGGCAGTCAAACTGCAAAGTATTGATGGAGAAACCAATGCAGTGGGTATGCAGGTTTTTCTGGAAACGGACCGATTCAAATTACATGCTGATGTTGTTGGCCGCTATGAACAAGCTAAAAGTTTACCTTAAATCATTATCCACCGCTGTGCTGATGGCCTCCCTCGCAGGCCTGTTCAGCCCTTTGAGTTTTGCTCTGCCCAGCGACAACGAACAAGCGATCCATATTAAAGCCAATTCCGCTATCCATGACGACCGCAAGGGCGTCACCATTTATACCGGCGATGTTATCATCAGCCAGGGCAGCTTGATGATCAAAGCCGATATTGTCATTATTCACAAAAACAAAAGCAACGAAATAGACCGTATTGTCTCTACCGGCAAACCTGCTCACCTGCAGCAGAAACCCGACATAGACAAAGACATCGTACATGCCAGAGGAGAAAAAATTAGATATTTTCTTGACCGTGAACTGGTGCAACTGATTGGCAATGCCTCTCTGGTACAGGAAGGCTCAACGGTGATAAGTGAACAAATTGACTATTACATTAAAGAGCAAAAGGTAAAAGCTCAAGGTTCCCCCCAAAACCCAGAGCAAGGCGAAAAGCCCTCAAAACGCGTAGAAGTTGTTATCCCTCCGAGAAAAGACTTGTAACAAATCCCTATGACGACACTTTTTGTACAAAACCTGGCAAAAACCTACAGCGGCCGAGCTGTAGTCGAAGACGTCTCGCTACAGGTTAGCAGCGGCGAAGTTGTTGGCTTACTGGGCCCTAACGGTGCAGGCAAAACCACCTGTTTTTATATGATTGTAGGAATTATTGCCGCCGATCGAGGGCGTATTTTAGTGGATGAAGAGGACATCACATCACTGCCCGTGCATGGTCGCGCACGAATGGGACTGGGTTATCTGCCTCAAGAAGCATCCATTTTCAGAAAACTCTCGGTGAAGGACAATATTTTATCGATACTGGAAACACGAAAGGATCTTGACCGTAAACAGCGCAGGAAAAAACTCAAGGAACTGTTAAGTGAGTTTCATATCACTCACATAAAAAACAGCATAGGAATGGCTCTTTCCGGAGGGGAAAGGCGCAGGGTTGAGATCGCCCGCGCCCTGGCCACGGCCCCCTCTTTTATCCTACTTGATGAACCCTTTGCGGGTGTGGACCCAATATCCGTCAGCGACATCAAGCAAATTATCACTCATCTACAGCAAAAAGGTATTGGCATTTTGATCACTGATCATAATGTTCGCGACACCCTCGACATCTGCGAAAAAGCCTATATTGTCAGCGAAGGCAGCATCATCGCCGAAGGTGATACCCAAAGCGTAATGTCAAACCAAAAAGTGAAGGAGGTCTACCTTGGAGAACAGTTTCGTCTGTAGCAATATTGCAGAAAAAATTATAACAATCGAGCCTCGCAGCTAATAATTCCCGGGCGTGATTCAGACAAACTTGCTATAGCGCAAAACACCACTATTGCAAGCTGTTATTATGAGAAATAGCTATTAGAATGAGTTATTAGGCAGAGTTATTAAGAAGTGCTATTAACAGGCAATCTCAGAGCGCACGCATACGCTGCTAGTGAATGTCATTAAAAATTTATTGAGCGTGCGGATGCACGGCAACATTGCTAGAGAAGCATAGCGCGGCTAAACTTGCAGATAGTAGTTAATATTAATCACGAACAGACAAACCCTAATCAACAGCACAAGGATTAACCAGACTCGCAATGAAAGTATCGCTTCAGCTTAAACTAAGCCAGCAGCTGACCATGACGCCTCAGCTACAGCAAGCGATTCGTC